>DATIOT010000566.1:0-5978 GCA_035472875.1 Mycobacterium sp. | reverse complement strand
CCCAGCGACTCATCCGACCAGCACACCACGACCTAACCTCTCTTCACCGGCAGGGGTCCAGGCGGGTCATGCCGGGCCCCAACACTCCCTGATTTGTCATGTCTCGAAATAGACGGATATGAGAGTCTCAAAACTTTGTGTCAGCAACACCCACTGTGAAGCCAACCGCCCCTCGTGGAGTGTCCAACGGCCTATCCATTGAGGACCCCCGGAACGCTGGGGGCCCGGGGTCCGCGGAGTGCCGGATGACGGCCATAGCAGCGTGCCAGACGTGTGGCACCGCACACTTGGAGAACGCCCGGTTCTGCCACAGCTGCGGCTCACCAGTCGACGACGGTAGCGCCCACGCTGAGTACAAGCAGGTGACGGTGCTGTTCGCCCCGTGGTCCACTCGATGGACATCGCCGCGGCGGTGGGCACAGAGCGGCTGCGGGAAGTCGTGGCCGAGCTGGTCGACCGTTGCGAGACGGGTTGTGCAGCGATACGGCGGCACCGTCGACAAGTTCACCGGCGACGGAATCATGGGACAAATCGGCGCGACACAACCAGAATCCCCGGCGCCACTTCGGAGTTCGCGGGGATGCCCAGACAAGGCCTGGGCCAATGTCTTTGGCGGTCGCATAAACAGTTAGGAGCCAAGGGAATGAGTAACCAACTACCAAACACGACCACGGACGCCGGTATGCCCGTGCCCAGCGATGAGTACTCGCTCACAGTCGGCCCCGGTGGACCCAACCTGCTGCAGGATGCCTACCTGATCGAGAAGCTGGCCCACTTCGTCCGCGAGCGCATCCCCGATCGCGTGTACCACGTCAAGGGCGGCGGTGCCTTCGGCTACTTCGAGGTGACCGCCGACGTCACCCAATGGACCAAGGCCGCCTTCCTCAACAATGTTGGCAAGCGCACGCCGTTGTTCCTGCGCTTCTCGATCGTGGCCGCCGACGAGGGCGCCCCCGACACGGACCGCGACGTGCGCGGCGTCGCCGTCAAGTTCTACACCGAGGAGGGCAACTACGACATCGTCGGCAACAACACGCCGGTCTTTTTCGTGCGCGACCCGATGAAGTTCCCCGACTTCATCCACTCGCAGTTGCGTTTGCCCGACACCGGCATGCGCAGCAACAACATGCAGTGGGACTTCTGGACGCTCTCGCCCGAGTCGGCCCATCAGGTCACCTACCTGATGAGCGACCGGGGCACGCCGCGCACCTGGCGCAACATGAACTTCTACGCCAGCGACACGTACATGTGGGAGAACGCCGGCGGCAAGAAGTTCTGGGTCAAGTACCACTTCAAGACCGAGCAGGGCGTCCAGAACTTCACCGACGCCGAGGCCAGGGCCATGCGCGCCGAGGACCTCGACCACCACCGGCGCGACCTGCGGGAGGCGATCGCCCGCCAGGACTACCCGGCTTGGCGCCTGGAGATGCAGATCATGCCGTACGAGGATGCGGCCAACTACCGCTTCAATCCCTTCGACATCACCAAGGTCTGGCCGCACAAGGACTACCCGCTGATCCCGATCGGCCGGATGGTGCTCGACCGCAATCCCGATAACTTCTTCGCCCAGGTCACGCAGGTCGCGTTCGATGTGGCGAACTTTGTCCCGGGCATCGGGCCTAGCCCGGACCGGATGGTGCTGGGGCGAATGTTGGCCTACGCCGACTCGGCCCGCTATCGCAACGGCCCCAACTATATGCAGCTGCCGGTCAACCGCCCGCTTAGCGAGGTGCACAACTACAACAAGGACGGTCCGATGCGCTACGCGCACACGTCCGGCCAACCCGTCTACGCGCCGAACAGCTACGGCGGCCCCAAGGGCGATCCGCAGCGCTACCGCGATCCGAGCTGGTTTGTCGAGTCCGCCGACATCATGCGCACGGCCTACGAGCCGCACAAGGACGACGACGACTTCATCCAGCCGGGCACGCTCTATCGCCAGGTGATGACGCCGACGGACCGGGACCATCTGGTCGGCAACATCGTCGGGCACCTCAGCCAGGGGGTGGAGCGCTTCATCCAGGAGCGCGCGGTCAACGACTACTGGAGCAAGGTCGACCCCGACCTCGGCGCCCGCGTTGCCCACGATATGGGTCTGGCCATTCCGGTGTAATAAGGGGGACAACTCGCGCGCGGCGCCTGAGCACGGGTCGGGGCGTTCCTGGCCTGGAACGAAGCTGTAGGGTTAGCGCGCTTGTCATGGGCGCTGACCACCACCGACACAGGACGTCACGACGTGTGGCCGATACCGCCCGATGTCCCGGTGACAATCGCCGCTCGATCCCTCATCTTTCCTTCGTGATGTCCTGCGGCGCTGAAAAACTAATCGTCGACTGGGTCAACTGGCGCGGGTGGTGTGCCGCCGGCCTCTATTGCTTCGCCCGCGGCTAGTCAGAGATCCTCGCGATAGCGCCCTGACACGACTTGCACACCGACGGGCGTTCGGCCGAGCAGTCCGGTAGACACGGTGAGCACGGGCAGGCCGAGATAGGGCAGACCCAGCTGCGGCATCTGCGCCTGCCACACGCTCGCGAACGCCTCGTCGCCCTGCATGTCGAGGTCGTTTTCAAACGGCAGCTCAGCGCTGAGGGGTATCACCAACACCGGGTAGGTCTCCAAGAACATCAGCCATTCGCGCAATAGCGTTGCGCGGCGAACCAACAGCTGAGAAAACGATGGCAGATCAAGAGCCAGTGCGCTCGACCGGAGTTTCCCGACGGCCCTGACGGCCTGGTGTTCACTCTGGCGGGGAAGCCGATAACCCGGTCGGTGTTCGGGCACAAGTGGAGCGCTGCGGTCAAGGCGGCTGGGCTTCCGGCCGGGACGGGCTTCCACGCCTTGCGCCACTACTACGCAAGCCTGTTGATCCGTCACGGGGAGAGTGTGAAGACGGTCCAGTCACGTCTCGGCCACGCCAGCGCGGTCGAGACGCTGGACACCTACAGCCATCTGTGGCCGGATTCTGACGACCGGACGCGGGACGCGATTGATTCGGTGCTCGGATTTACTGCGGACGCACTGCGGATGGAGGCGGCTCCGACTAGCTGAATATGCAGGTCGCAGACGTAAGGCGGGCGAGTTGGCCTATAAGCCGGATTCTGTTCCCCGCCGCCGCGGCTTAAGCAACGGCGGCGCGGCGGCGACCATCCATCTGGACACACCGTTGCCGGGTGCCTCGAGCGGCCTACCCGCAGGCTCGGGCGAGCAACCCTCGGACGCCTGCGCGGCCGCACTTTCGTGCGGCCTTCTTGGCCTTGCTTCGGGTGGGGTTTGCCTAGCCACTCCGGTCACCCGGAATGCTGGTGCGCTCTTACCGCACCGTTTCACCCTTACCACCGCGAAGGTGGCGGTCTGTTTTCTGTGGCACTTTCCCGCGAGTCACCTCGGATTGCTGTTAGCAATCACCCTGCTCCGTGAAGTCCGGACTTTCCTCGACTCGACGCCGGGCCTTTCGGACCGGCACGAGCCGCGGCCGCCCAGCCAACTCGTCCGCAGCAATACCGTACTCGCTGCGGAAACTGCTGGCCAGCGGCATTTGCCCATTGCCCAATTTATTCAATCATTGCCTAATTAGTTATGTTGGTGCCACGCTGACCACATGACAGAAACCGAAGGGTTCGTCGATCAAGCGACGATGGGTCTCGCGGAGCCGCAACCGATGTACAAGGCGTTGCGCGAATCGACCCCGGTGTTCCGGTCACCGACGGCGGTGGTTCTCAGCCGCCTGGCCGACATCGAGATGGCCCTCAAACACACTGAGCTGTTTTCGTCGAACATGGATGCGGTCGATCTGGGCAACGTGCGGCCGCTGATCCCGCTGCAAATCGACCCGCCCGAGCATGCGAAGTACCGCCGCATCCTCGATCCGCTGTTCACCCCGCGGGAGATGGCCCGACGGGAACCACGCGTCACCGAGCTGGTCAACGAGATGATCGACCGCTTCGCCGATCGGGGCGAATGCGACTTCCACGCCGAGTTCGCGGTACCCCTGCCTTGCACCGTCTTCCTGCAGTTGCTCGGCCTGCCGCTGGAAGACCTCGACAAATTCCTGGTCTGGAAAGACGGCGTGATCCGCCCGGAGGGCGACTCCAGCTTCGCCCGCCGCCACGAGACCTCGGCACCCGTAGCCCAACAGATCTACAACTACTTCGAGCGCGCCATCGACGACCACATCGCCAACCCACGCGACGACGTGCTGTCAGCGATGATTGCGGCCAACGTCGACGGACAACCGCTATCGCGCGAGGAGCTGCTCGACATCTGCTTCCTGTTCCTCATCGCGGGGCTGGACACGGTGACCGACTCGCTCGACTGCTTCTTCGTGTACCTGGCACGAAACCCCGACCACCGTCATCAGCTCGTCGAGCAGCCCGACATCCTGCCGAGTGCCATCGAAGAGCTGCTGCGCTGGGAGACGCCGGTGCCCGGCGTCGCTCGGGTCGCCATCCAAGACGTCGAGGTGGGCGGATGCCCCATCAGCAAGGGCGAACGGGTCAGCCCGCTGCTCGGCGCGGCCAACACGGACCCGGCCGAGTTCCCCGATCCAGAGTTCGTGGACTTCAACCGCAACCCTAACCGGCACCGCGCGTTCGGCGGAGGTCCGCACCGCTGTCTCGGATCCCACCTGGCGCGGATGGAGCTGCGGGTGGCGTTGCGCGAATTCCATCGGCGCATCCCGGATTACGAGATCACGCCAGGCGCCCAGCTGACCTACACCGCCGCGCTGCGGTCGGTGGAATCACTGCCGCTGACGTTTCCGGTATCCATGCCATGACCCGCGTCTCCGTCGACGCTGACCGCTGTACCGGGCACGGGCGCTGCTATACCTTGGCGCCCGACGTCTTCGATGCCGACGAAGTCGGCCACTCCATAGTGCTTGTCGAGGAAGTCTCGGGTGAACTCGAGGCGCAGGCCATCACCGGTGAGCAAAACTGCCCGGAGCAGGCAATCACGTTGTCTCGCTGAAGGTTCAAGCGAAGCAGACCACGCTGCGCGCCCCCCGCCCGGCCGTCATGTCGGTGAATGCCGCCTCCACGTCGTAGATACCGATCCGTCGCGTCACCAGCGCTTCGAGGTCGAGCTGGCCGCGTTGGGCAAGCTCGGCGAGGACCGGGATATCGCGTGCCGGGTCGCTGGCACCGTAGACGCTGCCCTGGATCGTCTTGCCGTCGGCCATCAACGACAGCGCGGGAAACGTCACCGCCTCCTCGATCCCGGCGGCACCCACCAATGTGACCCGGCCGCCGCGGCGGGTGGCGTCGTATGCCGCGCGCATCGTGGCGGGCTTGCCGACCACCTCGATTCCGTGATCGACCCCGGCGCCTCCGGTGACGTCGCGCACCGCGGTGGCCAGGTCGACTTCGCTCGCGTCAACGGTGTCGGTCGCGCCGTTGGCCACGGCCGCGGGAAGTTGGGCGGCCACCCGGTCGGCGGCGATGATTCGCGATGCGCCGGCCAGTCGGGCCCCTTGGATCGCGGCCAAACCCACACCGCCGCAACCGATGACGAGCACGGTCTCGCCCGGGCGCACGGCTGCCGTGCGCATCACCGCGCCGACCCCGGTGGTGACACCGCAACCCAGCAGCGCGGCGAGGTCGAATGGCAGCGACTCGTCGACCGGCACCACCGCCGCTGCCGGTAGCAGCGTCTGTTCGGCCAGCGACCCGACGCCCATCCCCGGCCACACCGGCCCGCCGGCACTCTCGGCGTACGGATCGCCATAGGCGTGGTCGTAGCCGTGCACGCACAGCTGGGCCTCGCCGCGCAGGCAATGCGGGCAGGACCGGCAGGGCACGTTCCACGTCAGCACCACGTGGTCACCCGGGCTGACCGTGGTGACGTCGGCGCCGACCTCGGCGACGATTCCCGCGCCCTCGTGCCCGAGCGTCGACGGCAGCAGCGTCGGTATGGCGCCGTCGCGCAACGACAGATCGCTGTGGCACACGCCGCTGGCGTGCAGTCGCACCCGGACCTCGTGG
>DATIOT010000565.1:0-1894 GCA_035472875.1 Mycobacterium sp. | reverse complement strand
ATCACGGCGACCACCTCGATGATGGTGTCGTCCGCATGCGCCGACGGCACATTGGCCAGGTGCTCCGGCAGTACGTCGCCGACCGTTTTGCCGCCCAATTTATCCGCAGCGCGATCAGCCATGGATTCGTTGAGCACACCGGCCAGGGAGGGATCGTCTTGCACATATCGGGGCACGATGAACCGGACGACCTGGGACGCCGGCAGCACCGCGAAGGGTTTTCCGGAGCGGTCGGTGACAACTATTCCGGGCAGGCGGTGCTCGGCAAGCAGGCGGGCAGCGTCAAGGGCGTCGGAGTCGACGGTCACGACCGGGAAGTCCTCGGCGAGTTCCTCGGCACGCATATTGGAGACAATACGTTCCGAAGCCGTCCGGCCCGCTGCCGGTTGGTTGGCCGCGTCAAGCAGTAGTGATCTGGCGGTCGCTGCGTACACTAGCTGGATGCTGGAACAGATCCGCGGGCCCGCTGATCTGCAGCACCTTTCCCAACATCAGCTACGCGATCTGGCTGCCGAGATTCGCGAGTTCCTGATCCACAAGGTTGCTGCCACCGGGGGACACCTGGGACCGAACCTCGGCGTTGTCGAGCTGACGCTGGCGCTGCACCGGGTGTTCGATTCACCCCACGATCCGATCATCTTCGACACCGGCCACCAGGCTTACGTCCACAAGATGTTGACCGGACGCTGCCAGGACTTTGAAAGCCTGCGCAAAAAAGGCGGGCTGTCGGGGTATCCGTCTCGCGCCGAGAGCGAACACGACTGGGTGGAGTCCAGCCACGCCAGCGCGGCGTTGTCGTATGCCGACGGCCTGGCCAAGGCGTTCGAGCTGACTGGGCACCGCAACCGGCACGTGGTCGCCGTGGTTGGGGACGGCGCGCTCACCGGCGGTATGTGCTGGGAGGCGCTGAACAACATCGCCGCTTCTCGTCGTCCGGTGATCATCGTCGTCAACGACAACGGCCGCAGCTACGCGCCCACAATCGGCGGGGTCGCCGACCATCTGGCCACCCTGCGGCTGCAGCCGGCCTACGAACAAATTCTGGAAAAAGGCCGCGACGTGGTGCGCGCGATGCCGCTTTTCGGTGATATCGCCTACCACTTCATGCACAGCGTCAAGGCGGGCATCAAGGACTCTCTCTCGCCGCAGCTGCTGTTCACCGATCTCGGGCTGAAGTACGTCGGCCCGGTCGACGGTCACGACGAACGTGCGGTGGAGGTCGCGCTGCGCCACGCCCGCGGCTTCGGCGGTCCGGTGATCGTGCACGTCGCTACCCGGAAGGGGATGGGCTACGCCCCGGCTGAGGCCGACGAGGCCGAGCAGATGCACTCCACCGCCCCGATCGACCCGGCCACCGGCCAGGCCACGACGGTCGCCGGCCCGGGCTGGACGGCGACTTTTTCCGACGCGCTGATCGGCTACGCCAAAAAACGGCGCGACATCGTGGCGATCACGGCGGCGATGCCTGGCCCCACCGGGCTGACGCCGTTCGGGCGACAGTTCCCGGATCGGTTGTTCGACGTCGGCATCGCCGAGCAGCATGCGATGACCTCGGCGGCGGGACTCGCCATGGGCGGGCTGCACCCGGTAGTAGCCATCTATTCGACGTTCCTCAACCGGGCGTTCGACCAGATCATGATGGACGTGGCGCTGCACAAGCTGCCCGTCACCATGGTGCTCGACCGGGCCGGGATAACCGGTTCAGACGGCGCCAGCCACAACGGCATGTGGGATTTGTCGATGCTGGGCATCGTGCCCGGGATGCGGGTCGCCGCGCCCAGGGATGCCACGCGGTTGCGCGAGGAACTCGGTGAGGCGCTCGACGTCGACGATGGCCCGACGGCGATCCGGTTTCCCAAAGGCGATGTGGGTGAAGACATTCCGGCCCTGGAGC
>DATIOT010000564.1:0-4354 GCA_035472875.1 Mycobacterium sp. | reverse complement strand
CTCGGCGCGAGGCCCGCGGCACGCGCCTGCATGGCCTGCGCCCTGCCGATCTCCCCGCCCTCGACGGTGACGGCCGAGTTGTTGGACATGTTCTGCGCCTTGAACGGCGCGACCCTTATTCCGCTACGTGCCAGCAACCTGCACAGACCCGCAACCACTACGGATTTCCCGGCGTCGGAGCTGGTGCCCGCGACCAGCAGAGCCCCGCTCACCCCGACGAACGCACCTCAGACAACCGTCAGGATCTCGACGCCGGTGTCGGTGACCAGCAGGGTGTGCTCGAACTGCGCGGTCCACTTGCGGTCCCTGGTGACCACCGTCCAGCCGTCGTCCCAGATCTCGTAGTCCAGCCCGCCGAGGTTGATCATCGGTTCGATGGTGAATGTCATTCCCGGCTGCATGACCGTCGCGACCGCAGGCTGGTCGTAATGCAGCACAACCAGACCGTTGTGAAACGTGGTACCGATACCGTGACCGGTGAAGTCACGAACCACGTTGTACCCGAACCGATTTGCATACGCCTCGATGACGCGGCCGATGACCGAGAGCGCACGCCCGGGTTTGACGGCGTTGATCGCTCGCATCGTCGCCTCGCGGGTCCGCTCAACGAGCAGCCGGTGCTCCTCGGAGACGTCACCGGCCAGGAAAGTCGCGTTGGTGTCGCCGTGCACCCCGTCGATGTAGGCGGTGACATCGATGTTGACGATGTCGCCATCGGCGATCACCGTCGAGTCAGGGATTCCGTGGCAGATGACCTCGTTGAGCGACGTGCAGCACGACTTCGGGAATCCCTTGTAACCCAGAGTTGATGGATAGGCGCCGTTGTCGACCATGTATTCGTGCGCGATCCGGTCCAGTTCGTCGGTCGTCACCCCCGGCGCGACCGCTTTGCCCGCTTCAGCAAGCGCGCCGGCCGCAATCCAGCCGGCGATGCGCATCTTCTCGATCACCTCCGGTGTCTGCACCCACGGCTCGGTACCCTCCTTGGCTGTCGCCTTGCCGACGTATTCGGGGCGCGGGATGCGGCTGGGCACCGGCCGAGTCGGGGACAACACGCCGGGGGAAAGCGCGGTGCGAGCAGGCATGCCGCCAGCTTAACCGCGCGCAGCCCGGCTATCAGACCGAGCGGCGACGCAGAAGCGAGCGGCGCGGCCCCCGGATGGTCACCGAGCCACAGACAACGTGGCCGGTCAATACGACATGCGGGGTTCCTTCACCGGGCGCCGCTTTGCGTCGGTCGCTGGCGCTGCCCACATAAACCTCGACGTCGTCGATCGATGCGCTGGCACCGTCGGGTAGCCGGATCTCCACCGAACCGAACTTCATGTCGAGTTCGATGACCACAACGGGGCCCGCAAATCGGGCAGTGGTGAGGTCGAGTTCGATCGATCCCAGGCGGCGTACCAGCGCCAGGCGGGTGGGCACAGTCCATTCGCCGTGGCGCTTCAGCGAGCCGGCCCAGCCACGCAGTTCCACCCGGTCAACCGCGGAGCTGACGATGGCGCCTGGCCCCGGCAGGTCGCCGACAAGCTCGTCCAGCTCATTTTGGGTACGCGCGTAGGACACTAACGACGAGCGCTGTTCGAACTCGCCGATATCGATCAGCCCGAGCGCGACGGCGTTGTGCAGTCGCCGCAGCGTGCCGTTGCGGTCGGCATCCGAGACCCGCAATGCCACCATGTCTCCACCGGTCTCAGTCATGGCCTTTCCTGACGCTTAGCCACCGGCTCTACACCAGCAGGCTTCGCCTACCCTCGCAACTTACCGCTGGACGAGGAAAACGAGGCTGCGCTGCCGATCCAGGCCTAGGCCAAGTAGTCCCGCGGCAGCGACTCGAACATCACTTTGGTCATCCGGACCGCGTATTCCGAGCTGCCACCCCCCACGATCAGCGCCGCGAACGCCAGATCGCCACGGTACCCGGCGAACCAGGAATGCGATCCGCCCGGGAACTCGGCCTCACCGGTCTTCCCGTAGACCTCACCGCAGCAGCCTGCGATCTCCTTGGCGGTCCCGTTGGTGACCACCAGCCGCATCATGGGCCGTAGCGCGTCAACCATCTTCGGGCTGATCGGCGTGTTGTCGCCTTCGACGGTCGTCGGCCGGCCGGCGATGAGCTGCGGCACCGGCGTTTTACCGGCGCCGACGGTAGCGGCCACCAGGGCCATGCCGAACGGACTGGCCAGCACCTTGCCCTGGCCAAAGCCGTCTTCCGTGCGCTCGGCCAAGTCCACCGTCGGCGGTACCGACCCGGTCACCGTGGTGATGCCGTCCACCGTGTAGTCCAGCCCGATGCCGTAGCGAGTGGCCGCCTGGGTCAGTCCACGGGGTGGCAACTTGCTGCTCAACTCCGCGAATGTGGTGTTGCAGGAGCTGGCGAACGCGCGTGACATCGACACCACGCCGAGATCGAAGCCGCCGTAGTTGGGGATGGTGCGGTGTCCGATGTCGATGCGGCCCGGGCAGCCCAGCATCGTGTTGGGCGTGGCCATATCCCGGTCGATGGCCGCGCCCGCGGTGATCATCTTGAACGTCGATCCCGGTGCGAACAGGCCGTTGGTCGCTGGCAGGCCGTCCGCGTCGGCGCCGCCATTCTGGGCGATCGCAAGGATCTCCCCGGTCGACGGCTTGATCACGACGATCATCGCTTTGCCGCCCCGGGTATCCACCGCATGCTGAGCGGCGTTCTGCACCGCCCGGTCCAGAGTGATCGAGACCGACGGCGCCGGCGATCCTTCGACCTCTTGCAGCACGGCGACGTCGACACCGTTCTGGTTGACGCTGACCACCCGCCAGCCTGCCTGGCCGTCGAGTTGGTCGATCACGGCCTTTTTAACTTCGCTGATGACGGCCGGTGCGAAATGCGGGTCAGTAGGCAGCATGTCGGCGAAGGGCGTGACCACGATGCCGGGCAGCCTGCCGATAGCCGGGAATACCTTGTCGTTGTCGGCAGGATGCAGCGTCACCAGGTCGACCGGCTGGGTCGCCGAGCTGGCTTGCTCAGCCAGTAGCTGCGGGTCGGTCAGCGCGTCATTGAATGGGTGCAGGGCCTCGACCATCGCGTGGGCCGTCCCGATCAGGCCGGGTCCCGCCTGAGTGGCGTCCAGCGTGTAGTGATACAGGTAGCCCGGCGCCAGCACATCGCTGCCCCCGAGTTCGTTCACCGAGGCGCGCCGCGGCGGATCGGCGCGCAACGCGAACGTCTGGTGCTCACCCAACTTGGGATGCAGCCCGGTGGCAGCCCAGCGAACCTCCCAACGCCCCTCGTCGCGAGCCATCTTCAGCTGGCCGTCATACCTCCAGATCCGGTTCTTGGGCAGATGCCAGCTGAACCGGTAGGTGACCATGCCGGTGTCCTCGGCGTATTTCGAGCTGAGAATCTGCGCATCCAAGTGGGTCGCCTGCAGTCCGGCCCAGGCCGCGTTGAGTGCTTCGCGGGCTTCGTTGGGGTTGTCGCTGAGTTGGGCGGCCGTCGCGGTGTCTCCAATGGCCAATGCGGCGAAGAACTTCTCGGCGGCCGGGCCCGGACCGTCCGGCCGCGGAGTGCATCCGGACAGAGCGACCACCGCGACTAGCAGCAGACCCGAAACCAGTGATGTCCCCGATGCCACTGATGTCAGTGTGGTTTTTGTTGCCATCGCTACTGATGTTAAAACCGCGGCTTCGACACCGGCGCCGACACACCGAGACCCAACCGTTATCTGCTGTCCTCGCGCTCGCGCGACTCTGGCGCGAATTAGTCCAGCAGCACCGTCGCGAAGGTGCCTACTTCGGTGAAGCCCGCTCGGGCGTACGCGGCACGGGCCACCGTGTTGAAGTTGTTGACGTAGAGACTGGCGATGCGTCCACCACCGACGATCACCGCGGCCACCATTGCGGTGCCGGCGGTGCCCATCCCCAGGCCACGCCACTCAGGGTGCACCCAAACCCCTTGGATCTGAGCGACCCCCGGAGACTGCGATCCCACTTCGGCCTTGAAGACGACCTGGCCGTGCTCGAAGCGGGCCCAGGCGCGCCCGGCGGTGATCAGGCTGGCCACCCGGCGGCGGTAGCCGCGACCGCCGTCGCCGAGCCGCGGGTCGACGCCGACTTCGCCGATGAACATGTCGACGGCGGCCACCAGGTAGGCGTCCAGCTCGTCGGGCCGGACCTGGCGCACCCCGGGGTCGATGTCGCAGTTCGGGTGGGAGGTGAGCGCCATCAGCGGCTGGTGGTCGCGCACGTCGCGCGCCGGGCCCCAGGCCGACTCGAGCCGCTTCCACATGGGCATCACGAGGTCGGTCCGGCCGACCAACGACGAGCAGCGCCGCGTCCCGGCCAACGCCTCGTCGGCGAAGGCGTTCAGGTCGTCGGG
>DATIOT010000563.1:0-8683 GCA_035472875.1 Mycobacterium sp. | reverse complement strand
AGCCCGTCCCGCGACGCCGAGCTCAACACGTCCGCCAGTAGCTTCTCGCGCGCCAGATCAACCGCCGGCGGCCGTCCACCCAGATGGTCGCCAGCCACCTGCGCCCAGATGGAACCATCGAATTCGTCGCGCGTTTCACCCAGCAGCATCAAGGTCTCGCCCGGATCGCTGCCCAGGCCGGTGGGGATGCGCCGGGCGACGTCGTCGATGACGCCGAGCACCCCAACCACAGGCGTGGGCAGGATCGCTGCCGACCCGGTTTGGTTATAGAAGCTGACATTGCCACCGGTGACCGGAATACCCAGGGCCGCACAGCCATCGGCTAGACCACGCACCGCCTGCGCAAACTGCCACATCACCCCGGGGTCTTCCGGCGAGCCGAAGTTGAGGCAGTTGGTCACCGCGACCGGAGTGGCACCGGTGACGGCGACGTTGCGGTACGCCTCGGCCAGCGCCAGCTGAGCACCGGCATACGGATCCAGCAGGGTGTAGCGCCCCGACGCGTCGGTCGACACCGCGATGCCGCGGCCGGTTGACTCGTCGATGCGCAGCACGCCGCCGTCGGCGTGCTCAGCCAGCACGGTGTTGCCACGCACGTACCTGTCGTACTGCTCGATAATGAACGCCCGGCTGCACAGGTGCGGACTGCCAAGCAGCGCAAGCAAAGTCGCGCGCAATTCATCACCGGTAGCCGGTCGGGGCAGCCTGCTCGAGGTATCCGCGTTCAAGGCGTCCTGTGACTCCGGGCGGCCAACGGGGCGCTGGTACACCGGACCTTCGTGGGCCACTGTGCGCGGCGGCACGTCGACAACCATCTCGCCGTGCCAGGTGACCTGCAGCCTGTCGCCGTCGGTGACCTCACCGATGACGGTGGCCAGCACCTCCCATTTGCGGCACACCGCAAGGAAAGCGTCCACATTCTCCGGCGCGACCACCGCGCACATCCGCTCCTGCGACTCACTGGACAGAATCTCGGCAGGCGTCATATTGGCCGCGCGCAACGGAACGGTATCCAGTTCGACACGCATACCACCGTCTCCAGCTGATGCGAGTTCAGATGTAGCGCAAGACAATCCGGCACCGCCAAGGTCTTGAATGCCGATCACCAACCCGGCCGCATAAAGCTCGAGGCAGCACTCGATAAGCACCTTCTCGGTGAACGGGTCGCCGACCTGCACCGAGGGCAGCTTCTTGCGGCCGGGGCCCTCGCCCTCGTCGCCTCCGAAGGTCTCCGAAGCCAACACGGATACGCCACCGATTCCGTCGAGACCGGTGCGCGCACCGAACAGGATGATCTTGTTGCCGGTGCCGGACGCGAACGCCAGGTGCAGATCCTCCTTGCGCAGCGCCCCCACGCACAGTGCGTTGACCAGCGGGTTGCCCGCATACGATGCGTCGAACACGGTCTCACCACCGATGTTGGGCAAACCCAACGAGTTTCCGTAGCCGCCGATACCGCGAACCACGCCGTGGAGCACGCGGCGGGTGTCCGGCGCGTCGGCGGCGCCGAAGCGAAGCTGGTCCATCACCGCAACCGGTCGCGCGCCCATCGCCATGATGTCGCGCACGATGCCGCCGACGCCGGTGGCGGCACCCTGGTAGGGCTCGACATACGACGGATGGTTGTGCGATTCCACCTTGAAGGTGACGGCCCAACCGTCGCCGATGTCCACGACACCGGCGTTCTCACCGATGCCGGCCAGCATGCCGGCACGCATCTCGTCGGTAGTGGTCTCACCGAAATAGCGCAGGTGAACCTTGGAGGACTTGTACGAGCAGTGCTCACTCCACATCACCGAATACATCGCCAGCTCGGTGTCGGTGGGCCGGCGACCCAGGATCTGACGAATCCGCTGATACTCGTTGTCTTTGAGGCTCAGCTCGTGAAACGGTTGCGGCTGGTCGGGGGTGGTCGCGGCATGCTCGACGGTGTCAATCACATGGGTGCGCGCGGTGGTCACGGGAACAGTGTATTTGCTACCCGCCGCGGAGCAGGCGCGCACTTTCGGCGTCGGCCGGATAGAACAATTCGACGGCGAGTTCGGAGAGGGTAGCATCGAGCGGAGTCCCAAACGTCGTCAGCGTCGTGAACATCGATAACCGTTGCCCACCGCCGACATCGAGTTCGAACGGAACGAGCAGCGAGGCGTTATCCGGCGGCGTGTCCCACGCTTTCGCAGCAGTTGCGACGCCAGGATATCCGCGTACCTCCTCGTCGAGCGCCTGCAATACCGGGTCGCCGGTGAGCGCAATCGTGCGCCGGAGCTGGTGCAGCAAGTAGCCCGCCCATTCCGGGAAGTTCAGGGTCTGCCCGGCGAGGCCATCAGGGTGCAGGGACAACTGGTAGATGTTGGCCGGCGGGCCGAGCAGGTCCTTGGGCAGGCCCGCAGTAAGCGCGGACGCCGCGGCGTTGGCCCCCACGATGTTCCAGCACCGATCGATGACGACGCCCGGATAGGGGTTGTGTGCATCGAGAAGGCGCTGCACTGCGTCCCGGGCCGGGGAAAGCGCGGCATCCTCAAGCGGGCGCGACTGGTAGCGCGGAGCAAATCCGGCGGCGAGCAGCAGCTTGTTGCGCTCTCGCAGCGGAATGTCGAGACCCTCGGCGAGCGTCAACACCATTTCGGGACTGGGACGGGAGCGCCCGGTCTCGATGAAGCTCAGGTGCCGCGTCGACACGCCCACACTCAGGGACAGGTCGAGCTGACTCACCCGTCGACGCGCCCGCCATTCGCGCAACAGAACACCAACCGTCGCGTGGCTCACGAAGCAACGGTAACCACGCCTGTGCACCCACAGCGATGACCTCAGAGGTAATTGTGCCGCCGCAGGGCACCGAGACACGCTTGCCACGACGCGCTCGATCGAAGCGCCTGACCCATGGAGGAACCATGACCGACATCCAATCCGCCCCGGCCAACACCACTATGGACTCAGGTGCCCCGAAGTTCAGCGCTGAGCTGTTCGCGGCGTTCTGGGCAGCACCCGACTTGTCGCGCGGGTTGAACATCTTGGCCCACGACATCATCGGCTACTGGCCGGGCGACCCGGAACCGGTCCGGGGGATCGAGGCATACACGGCAAAGATCGCCGAACTGCTGGCCGCCGCACCGGATCTGCACCTCGAAGTCGTCGACAGCGCCACCGTTCCCGGTGTCGCCGCGGGCGAGGAGCTGGTGTTCTTGCACTACACCGGTGAGGGCACCGGCCCGGCCGGACCGTTCCAGATCCGCGGACTCGACCGGGTTCGCACCCGCAACGGGATGGTCGTGGAGAACGTCATCCGCTACGATCCGTTTTTCCTTCCCCAGCGCTGAGCAGCGCCGCGGCCCGGCTAGCCGGCGATCTCGGCCAGTGCGGACGCCGTATCGAGGTCGGCGTAGGCGAACGAATACCGTTGCGCCAGTGCGACCGAGATGTCCGTACGCTGCCACTCACCGGCGCTGGCGGTAACCAGCCACAGGGTCAGTCCGTGAGCGACCGACGCCCGGTAACGCAACCAGATCTCATCAGCGCTGGGCATCTCGTCGGGCGGTAGCCCCAGCGAGTCCCGGTACGCCGCGAGGAGGTCGCGTTCGCTGCAGCGGCGATCCTCGACGGTCAGGGCGCCTTGCAGGAAGTAGCCCAGATCCAGCGACCAGTTACCCCGCCGGGCAACCTGCCAGTCCAGAAAACCCACCTCGCCGCTGGGCAGCAGGTACGTGTTGCCGATGTGCGGGTCACCGTGCAGCAAAGTCTGCGAAGATGTGGTCAGCGTTCTGATGTACGGCACCCAGATCGACTCGATGAGCCCATCGATGGTCAACGACGTCACTTCGGCCGGCGCGTCCGCGCCGAGGCGTTCGAGTGCGGCGGGTAGCGGTGCTGCCTCCATGCCCCTCCACGGTACGAACGGCTCCAGCCATCCCAAGGCCGGCTCACGGAGCACGCGCTCACCCCAGTACCGGCCGTGCATCCGGCCCAGGCCGCGCACACCCGTGGCGACCTGCTCGACGGTCATCGGCCGGGTACCGTCGCGGGGATCAGCTCCCCGCGCGATGAGATCTTCCATGACCATGACGAAGTCGTAGTCGGCCTCGTCGATCAGCGCGGTGTAGACGGCGGGGTGCTCGAGCGGCAGATCCACCCCGCAGGTGAACAGTCGTGGCTCATGAAACAAGCCGCTGGTTAGACGGATCATTGCTTTGTGCGCGGAGTCGGCGGCCTTGACAAAGACCGTCGCCGGACCGTCACCGGCTTGGTAGGTGACGCCCAGTCGGGCACGTCGGTTGGTCCCATCATCACGAAGCTTGACGGTGACCGCGTCGACCACAACACCGGGGAAGTCCGCGGCCAGCGCTGCCGACATCCACTCGGGCGTGATGTCGTCCCAGGTCTTAGGCACCGACGCAACGCCCACTCTTGAATCCTCTCGCAGAAACGACACGTGTGGTTTCCTACCCTGTCCGGGCTGGACGCGATACTCAAAGGTGTCGCCACTTAACGATTAGCGCGTCGATGACTAGCGCGTCGTCAAGAGCGAGTTACTGACCCACCACGCAGAACACGTTGCCCTCGGGGTCGGCCAGTACCACCCAGCGGAAGTTGTCGCTGATCGTGCGCCCGCCTACCCGCGTGGCGCCGGCCGCCGTCAGCCGCGATGCTTCGGCATCCACATCCGCAACGCTGAAATCGAGGTGCACACGGTTCTTTCCCGGGGTGGGATCGGGCACCTTCTGGAATCCGAGACGGGGCCCTTCCGGCCGGGTCACCGCAATGAATTCACCGGGGAGCAGCTCCTGGGTGGTGCCGCCGAACTGCTCAGCCCACCATCCAGCCAGCTTCGCGGGATCGGGGCAGTCGAAGGTGACCATCTCCACTTTGAGCGCCATACCACCAGACCCTATGCCGTAGGGGACAAAAACGCTTGCAGCGCTGCCGAATAGGCGGCCACGTCGTAGGCACCCATCAGCTCGCGTGCGGAGTGCATCGCAAGCTGGGCGGCGCCGACGTCGACGGTGGGGATGCCGGTCCGGGCCGAGGCCAGCGGCCCAATCGTCGACCCGCACGGCAGGTCGGCCCGGTGCTCGTATCGTTGCAATCCGACCCCGGCCTGCTGGCAAGCCAGCGCGAACGCCGCCGCCGTCCGTCCATCGGTGGCGTACCGCAGATTGGGGTGCACTTTGAGCACCGGCCCGGCGTTGACTTCGATCGGATGGCCGGGCTCGTGCCGCTCCGGGTAGTTGGGGTGAGTGGCATGTGCCATGTCAGCCGAGGCCAGCAGCGAAGCCGGCAGACGCCGCAGGAAGTCTTCCCGGCTGCCGCCGCTTGCCAGCACGACCCGTTCCAGGACGGTACTGAGCAGATCGGATTGCGCACCATGATCCGAGGACGAACCGACCTCCTCGTGGTCGAAGAGCGCCAGCACAGTCACGAAGCCGCGCGGCTCCGCCGCAAGTAAGGCCTCCATGCCCGCATAGCAGCTGGCCTGGTTATCCAGCCGGGGAGCGCTCAGCAGGCTGGCATCGGCGCCGATCACCGTGGCCGGGGTCAGATCGTGCGTCATCAGGTCAGCGGACAGCACGTCGGCCGGCGCCACGCCGGCGCGCCCGGCGACATAGTCAACAAATGACCCTGCTTCGTCGCCAACACCCCACACCGCGTTGACGTGTCGCTGCGGGTCCAGCGTGAGCGACTTGCGGTCCTCGGCCAGATGGATGGCCAGCTGTGGCACCCGGAGGATCGGATCGTCGATTCGGACGAGCCGGTGGGTGAGCCCGGCGCCGTCACGGACCGACAACCGCCCGCTGATACCGAGATCTCGGTCCAGCCAGGAGTTGAGCCACACTCCCCCGTACGGCTCGAGCGCCACCACTCGCCAGCCGGCTACCAGCCGGTCCGGATGCTGCTTGACCCGCAAGTTAGGGCTGTCGGTGTGTGCGCCGACGATCCGGAACGCGCCGTCCGAGCCGTCATCGTTCCCGGAGTTCCAGGCGACCAGTGAGCCGGCGCGGACGGTGAAGTAGGGCCCCGGTTGGTCTGGCCAGCGGTCCGCTTCGCTCAGTTCGGTGTACCCGGCCACGAGCAGCCGAACGGCCACCGTTGCGCAAACATGAAACGGCGACGGAGAAGCGTCGATGAAATCGCAGAGGCCTCGTGCATTGGCTGAGGTCGTCGAGCCGCCGGACATGTTGAACATCATGGCTGTCGGCAACGGCGGCGTTCACGCTAGGGTCGGCAGAGTGCCTCCGGTTCAGCCCCAACCCATTCTCGCGCGATTGACGCCTGCCGCAGTATTCCTCGTGGTCACCATTGACGACGGCGGCGAAGCGACCGTGCACGACGCGTTGGGCGACATATCCGGGTTGGTACGGGCTATTGGCTTCCGCGACCCCACCAAGCGTCTGTCGGTGATCACGTCGATCGGCTCCGATGCCTGGGACCGGTTGTTCGGCGGGCCTCGGCCCGCCGAACTGCATCCGTTCATCGAGCTGAGCGGACCACGGCACACCGCCCCAGCCACGCCCGGCGACCTGCTATTCCACATTCGGGCCGAGACGATGGACGTGTGTTTCGAGTTGGCGGGGCGCATCCTCAAGTCGATGGCCGGTGCGGTCACCGTCGTCGACGAGGTGCACGGCTTCCGTTTCTTCGACAACCGCGACCTGCTGGGCTTCGTCGACGGCACCGAAAACCCAGACGGCCCAATCGCTGTCAGCGCCACCGCGATCGGCGACGAAGATCCCGACTTCGCCGGCTCGTGCTACGTCCACGTGCAGAAGTACGTGCACGACATGCAGTCGTGGGAATCGCTCTCGGTCACCGAGCAGGAGCGGGTGATCGGCCGGACCAAGCTGGAAGACATCGAGCTCGACGACGACGTCAAGCCGCCGGACTCGCACATCGCGCTCAACGTGATCGAAGACGACGACGGCAATGAACTCAAGATCGTGCGCCACAACATGCCCTTCGGCGAGGTCGGCAAAGGCGAGTACGGCACGTATTTCATTGGCTATTCGCGCACGCCCGAGGTTACCGAGCACATGCTGCGCAACATGTTCCTCGGCGACCCGCCCGGCAACACTGACCGCATCCTGGACTTTTCCACCGCAGTCACCGGCGGGCTCTTCTTCTCCCCCACCGTCGACTTCCTCGACGATCCACCGCCTTTGCCCGCGCCACTGGTGACGGAACGGCCGGCCACCCCGGTCTCTGACGACGGCTCACTTTCGATCGGCAGCCTGAAAGGAACCACCCAATGATGAACAACCTCTACCGCGATCTGGCACCGGTCTCCGACGTCGCTTGGGCCGAAATCGAATTGGAGGCGACGCGAACGTTCAAACGCCATATCGCCGGTCGCCGGGTGGTCGACGTCAGCGAGTCCGGCGGGCCGGTCACCGCGGCGGTTAGCACCGGACGGCTGGTCGACGTGCAGGCACCCACCGACGGCGTGATAGCTCACCTGCGTGCGAGCAAACCCCTTGTCCGGCTGCGGGTTCCGTTCACGTTGTCACGCTCCGAGATCGACGACGTCGAGCGTGGTTCGAACGACTCCGACTGGGACCCGGTCAAGGCCGCCGCCAAGAAGCTGGCGTTCGTCGAGGACCGCACCATCTTCGAAGGCTACGCCGGCGCCTCGATCGAGGGTATTCGCAGCGCCAGCTCTAACAAGCCGCTGACGTTGCCCGAGGATCCTCGTGGCATTCCCGATGCGATCTCGCAGGCGTTGACCGAATTGCGGCTGGCCGGCGTCGACGGGCCATATTCCGTGCTGTTGTCCGCCGACGTCTACACCAAGGTCAGCGAGACCACCGAGCACGGATATCCCATTCGCGAGCATCTGAATCGGTTGGTCGACGGGGACATCATCTGGGCCCCGGCCATCGACGGTGCTTTCGTGCTGACCACCCGTGGTGGCGACTTCGACCTGCAGCTGGGCACCGACGTCGCTATCGGCTACACCAGCCACGATGCCGACACCGTTCAGCTCTATCTGCAGGAAACCGTCACATTCCTGTGCTACACCGCGGAGGCGTCGGTCGCGCTCGGCCCGTAGGAATAAATGCCACCATGACGGTGCTTGGGAGGGGGTAACCGAACTTCTCTCCTAAGGCAGGGTTTCGATGGCAGCAACACTGGCCGGCTCCACCGCATTGGTGACCGGCGCCACGTCGGGGATTGGCCGCGAGATAGCGCTGGAACTAGCTCAGCGCGGTGCCGCGGTGGTCGTACATGGACGCAGTGCCGAGCGCGGCGCTAAGACCGCCCGTGATATCGAGAATGCCGGTGGTACAGCACGTTTCATTGCTGCAGATCTCAACAACGCCGAAAATGTCCGGCGGTTGGCCGCCGAGGCGGGGCCGGTGGACGTCTTGATCAACAACGCTGGTATCTACAAGTTTGGCGGGACCTTCGACGTCGACGACGCGACATTCGACGAACATGTGAACGTCAATCTGCGGGCGCCATACATCCTGGTCCAGCAGTTGGTACCGGGAATGGTGAGGCGCGCCGGCGGTGCCGTGGTGAATGTGAGTACTGTCGCCGCTTCCGTACCAGCGGTCGGAGCCGGAATCTACGGCGCTAGCAAAGCGGGTCTGGAACTGTTGACACGCGTGTGGGCAGATGAGTTCGGCAGGACGGGAGTTCGCATCAATGCGGTGGCCGCCGGGCCCACTGATACACCGGGCGTCGCCGTGAT
>DATIOT010000562.1:0-2643 GCA_035472875.1 Mycobacterium sp. | reverse complement strand
TCGCCGCGAGGCTGCGCGGGTAGGTTCGAGCCAAGAAGGGTGCAAAACGGTGTGGCAGATGGCGAGATTGACGCGGCCGCTGCTGTTGTGCGGCGCGGTACTGCTGATGGCGGCGTGCACCCGGGTGGTGGGCGGCACAGCGGTACCGGCATTCGGCGCCGCCCACAGGGGTGTGCAAGGTGTCAACGTCGACGTGATCTTGCTGGACCAGTCACGGATGCAAGCGATCACCGGCGCCGGCGAGCACCTGACGATCATCCCCACGATGGACGGCAACTATCCGGTGGACGTCGACACCCCCGCCGATACCACGCCGCAGGAATGCCGGTTCATCTTCGCCGAAACGGCGACGTTTGGGCCCGATGTCGAAGAGTTCCACAAGACCACTTTCCAAGACCCGCCCGACGGCGCTCTGATCTCGGAGGGCGCCGCGGCCTATCGAGACACCTCCACCGCCCGCCATGCCTTCGGCGCCCTGGTGGCCACCGTCGGCGGCTGTGCGGACGGTTCAGCCGGCCAGCTGTTCATCGGCGAGTGGACAGCCGACGCCAACTCGCTGCACATGCGGCCCGGCGGCTGTGGCCGCGACTATCGGTTGCTGTCAGTGGCCTTGCTGGAAGTCACCTTCTGCGGCTTTCCGCAATCGGTGTCTGACATCGTGATGACGAACATCGCCGCCAATGTGCCGGGCTAGCTCTGCGCCGCGAACAGCGGGGCCATACTGCCGATGAGCAAGGATCCGGCGAAGGATTTTGGCGAGATCGCCAGTGAATACGCGTTCTTCGAGCAGCACGCGACCCAAGCGCAGGAAGACGTTCGTGCGTACCAGGCACACCTAGCGACTATCAAGCCGGCGGGTCGAACCGTGAATTTCCTTGATTTCGGCTGCGGTTCGGGGACTTTCACCGTGCGATTTCTCGAACACACCGGCTGGCCACCCGAGCGATTGCGCCTGACGCTGGTGGAACCAGCCGAGCCCGTGCGGCGCGAAGCGGTGGTCCGCGTGGCCCGCTTTACCGATTCGCCCGTCGTCGAATCGTCGGCGCTGCCGATCGCTCCCGACATACGCCTCGACGTCGTGCTGGCCAATCATGTCTTCTACTACGTGCCCGATCCGCAAGGCACGTTAAGCCAGCTCATCGCTGCCTTGGCCCCGACGGGCGTCTTTCTGATGGCCATCGCCGCGCGGACGAACGTGCTCTGCGAATTCGCGATCGCCGGCTTCCAGCTATTGGGCCGCGAAATGCCCTACAACACGTCGGAAGACATCGAGATCGCGCTGCGAGAGTTGAACGCGAATTATGAGAAGCGCCAGGTTCCTTATGAGTTGTCATTTCCCGATTCGGACGAGAATCGGATGCGGATCCTCCGCTTTCTCCTGGCGGATCACCTTGCACAGATGCCCCAACAGCTTCTCTTGGAGCGGTTCGGTCAATTTTCCCACGCCGGCCGGATCGAGATCCGTACGGAAAGCGATCATTACACGCTACGACCGTAAGCAAGGCTGGACGGTGGGATTAGCGCGACGTGCCGGCGATGGTGGCACTGCCCAGCACCTCGTCACCGGCGGGGTCTGGGCGATACAACACCAGCGTCTGCCCACGCGCCACGCCCCGCAGCGGAGCACGCAACCGCACGTCAAGCTCGTCGTCGATCAATTCGGCTACCGCACTGGCCGTTTCACCATGTGCACGTACCTGAACCGCACACTCGACGGGACCTGATGGGGCGGCTCCCGCGGTGAAGACCGGCGCCCGTCCGATCAGCGCACGCACGTCTAGGTCGACCGCGTCGCCCACGTGCACGGTTGCGGTGTCGGCATCAATCGCCGTCACGTAACGCGGGCGGCCATCAGGTCCTGGCCCGGCGATGCCCAGGCCTTTGCGTTGGCCGATGGTGAAACCGTGCACGCCGTCGTGTTCGGCCAGCACCGCGCCATCCGCATTGACCACCCTGCCGCGGCGAACCCCGATGCGCTCACCCAGAAAGGCGCGGGTATTCCCGGACGGAATGAAGCAGATGTCGTGGCTGTCCGGCTTGTCGGCGACCGCCAGGCCCCGACGGGCAGCCTCGGCACGGATCTGCGGCTTGGGGGTATCCCCGATCGGGAATGCGGCGTGGCGCAACTGCTCGGCGGTCAACACGGCCAGCACGTAGGACTGATCCTTGTCCCGGTCAACGGCGCGGCGCAGCCGCCCGCCGGACAGCCGGGCATAGTGTCCGGTGGCCACCGTGTCGAAGCCCAGCGCCAAGGCTCTGGCGGAGAGCGCCGAGAACTTGATGCGCTGATTACACCGCACGCAGGGGTTGGGGGTTTCCCCACGGGCATATGACGATACGAAATCGTCGATCACGTCCGCTTTGAACTTCTCCGCGAAATCCCAAACATAGAACGGGATTCCAAGCACGTCGGCAACACGGCGTGCGTCAGACGCATCCTCTTTCGAGCAACAGCCCCGAGAGCCGGTGCGCAGCGTGCCGGGCGCGGTCGACAGCGCCAGGTGCACACCGACCACGTCGTGCCCGGCATCGACCATGCGGGCGGCGGCGACTGACGAGTCGACGCCACCGCTCATCGCAGCAAGGACTTTCACCGGCCCGCTCCCGCGGCGGCCAGCGCGGCGCGACGGGCGCGATCCACCG
>DATIOT010000561.1:0-2418 GCA_035472875.1 Mycobacterium sp. | reverse complement strand
ACTGGACCATGCCGCCGCCGGTGCCCAGCGCGCAGCCCATCCCGATGTCGGCCTGGTCGAGCAGATAGTTGGATGCGAACATCGCCAGCGACGAGTTCACCTGGGCGGTGGGCGCTTCGGTGCGCAGCGCCTGCTGGGCATCCAGCACCGCGCGTTTGGACTGGGTGAACGATGCCGGCATGACGACTTGGCTGATGTCGTGTCCCCAGCGGTCGTAACGCTCGAGCCGGGGCGGGTTGCGGTCGGTCTCGTCGGCCCACCGCGCCACCGGGCCGCCCATCAGCTCACCCACGCGCGTCAAGTGGCGCTCTGCGAGCGCCAGCTCGTCGGGTTGCAAGTAGTAGGCCATGGTGCACTGCAGGGTGGGATCGGTGAGGTACCAATTGAGGCCAACGGCGCCGCGGTAGTTCTCCGTTTGGTAGCGCTGCGACTTTTCCGGAGTGGAGAAAGGCAGCCTGTCCACGGCCTCTAAGTCGTAGTCGCTCATGCCGCGACGGTATTACAAGTGAGACACCGGGTGAAGCAGCTCAGCTTCGCGCGCCGGGCCGGCCGATGTATCCGGCGAGCGCGTTACCGACCGCAGCGGCGCCAGAAGCGGTGGGGTGCAAGGGCACCGCGGGATCCTTCACCCCATATCCCTCGACGTACCGGTCGCTGGGCGGGGCGCAGATGTCGTGGCCCTGCCACATCGGCCTGGTGTCGAAGTATTCGATCCCTTTGTCGGCGGCAAGCTGGCGTTGCCGGTCGTCGAGCTCGTTGATTCTGGCCTGCAAGTAATCGGAGTCGTGCGGCAGGACCGGCTGCTCTGGAAAGCAGCCACCGGGCCGCACCAGGATCCCGTACCCGACGAAGATGATCCGCGCGTGGGGTGCCTTGGCGCGTACCTGATCGATCAGCATGCTCCACCCCCGCACATGCTCGTCGATCACCGCCGAGATGTGGTCGACGTTGCCGACGACGAAATCGTTGGTGCAGGGTGCCGGGTTCGGTGATTTGACCTCGCACCCTTCCGCGTCGGCGGCCAGCCCGACATCGTTGGCACCGACGGTGACCGTGATCAGATCGGTGGTCGCACGGACCGCGTCGATCTGGCGCTCGATCATCCCGTTCTTCGTCTGCTGAGCGCGGTCGGTGATGTCTTCGGTGGTCGCGCCGCTGCACGTGACGTCGGTGAACTTGGTTGCCGCGAGCCGCCGCGCGAGCACCGATGGATAGTCGTTGGTCGACTTGCGGCACCCAACCGGCCGCGCCGGGTCCGGTACGCCCGGTGCGGCGGCGACAGAATCGCCCAGAGCGACGTAGTTCAGCCGGTTGGCCGAATGGGGGCTCGCCGCCGGCGAGCCGGCACAGGCAACTGCCACGGCACCGACCAGCGATGCGAGACAGAGGCGCGTCGAGACCATATATCCCAGTGTTTCATCCCGCGTTGGCCTGCCGTCGCGACGGGACCGCGAAGAGCGAAGTCCTCGAAAGAGGTTAGCGCCGGCTCATACAGGTGCCACAAACTCAGAAGTGTAGAACTCGGCAGGATTCTGGGAGTTTCCGTTCGGGCGCTCGATAATCACCCAGACGCCCGTCGTGCCCGGCCGAATGGCGTCTTGAATGGTCACCGTTCCGCTGCCGGAGGCGTCAGTGTCCATTCCGGTAAAGGCAGTACCCGGGTCCCCGGGACCGCAAGCAGCCGACGACGGACGAGGTTCCTGGATCAGGCCGACGTCGAAATGCGTGCCGGGATCGGGGGCGTCCACCAGATGCACCTCCGCGACCGCTCTTGACCCGGCGGTATGTATCTGGGCAGAACCGCTGCCGAGCGCTGCGCGCGGCACCTTGGGAAAAGTGTTCACTCGGCTGAAATCGCAAAGTCGCAGATCGCTATCCAAAGCGACCGTAGTGCCGCCTTCGGCGGCGGACTTGACGATTTCAAATGTCGCCGCCGGGGAGATCACGACAGTGATTGCCGCCGCGCATGTTCCTAAGCGTGCCAGTGTGTGCATCGGGCCACCTTTTTACCTTTTTGTTAGTTTCCCCACAGGAGAAATAGTATTGACCCGCACTCGCCGGAATTAAACCTCTGGCGAGGAATTACTCGAACGTCAATTTAGGCCCGCTATTCGACCTATGACGAATTACTATTCGACTGGTGACGAATTACTATTCGACCGGTGACAAATTACTATTGCGCGGCTTTTAAAAATCCATGCAATTCAAGCGCTTTCGCGTGATGCTAGGGCTTGATCCGGATCTCCCCGGGCGACCACAGCCCGCTACGGGTGGCGGTGCCCAGTTCGAGTTGCGCGGGATGGGCGTCGGCGATGGTGTCGAACTTACGCAGCGAGCCCCAGTCTCGGCCCCAGTCGTGGGACAGGTACGTCGACATGACGTGCGCGCGCAGCAGCAGGTCGGTGATGCCCAACAGGC
>DATIOT010000560.1:0-1828 GCA_035472875.1 Mycobacterium sp. | reverse complement strand
GCGATCACCGGATTCGGCCAATCGAGGACCTCCACGAAGAATCGACTATCAACCCTAAACACTGTGGTTGGAGCCCGACAACACGAACGATGCAGCAATATCCACTTGCTGGACAGGCCAAACCGCTGACCGGCAGCCATTCGGCGCAAGCTGGCCTGCGCCGAAGACGCGGCAGGGTTGCTAGGACAGACCACACTCATCGGGAAAGATGCGTGGCATGCATGACCCCGCCCTCTTGATGATTGTGATCTACGCCCTGGGCGGCGTCGCGGCGATCGAAGCCGTGGCGTTGACTTTCGTGTGGTTGGCGCTGACTCGCAGCCGTCGGGAGGCCGCTGAACTGCGGCAGCGCGTCGACCCCCGCAGTTGGCTGATGACCGGCGGCAGGGAAGCGGTCAAGAACCTGTGGCAGACCGCGAACCTGGTGCGCAAGGAGGGATTCGGCGCCGCGGTCCGCAGTTCCATCGAAGATCTCGCCGATTGGGCCGAGGTGGAACGCCCGGACCTGGCTCGGGTCACTGGCGACGGCAAGGTGGCAATTCTGTTCTCCGATATCGAGGAGTCCACCGCGCTCAACGAACGGGTCGGCGACCGGGCCTGGGTGAAGTTGATCGGCGAGCACGACAAGCTGGTCCACAAGCTTGTCAAGGAGCGCTCCGGGCACGTCGTGAAAAGTCAGGGAGACGGATTCATGATCGCCTTCGCTAAGCCCGAGCAGGCGGTACGATGCGGCATCGACATGCAGCACGCGTTGCAGCGGGACGCACAACGTAAGCGGCACAACCAAATTCGAGTCCGAATTGGAATCCACATGGGCCGCTCGGTGCGGCGCGGTGACGACCTGTTCGGCCGTAACGTCGCGATGGCCGCTCGAGTCGCCGGCGAGGCCGGTGGCGGCGAGATCCTGGTCAGCAAAACCGTTCGCGACGCCGTCAGCGACTGCGACGACATCTCTTTCGACGACGGCCGCGAGGCCGAGTTGAAGGGCTTCACCGGCACCCACCGCCTCTACGCGGTGGCCGCCGCCTGACACGGTTAGTCCTCGTCGTCCGCCTCGGCCAGACGCTGCTGCAGCCGGGCCCGGATTTCGTCGGGCGTGTACGCCCGCCGCCGACGCTGATCGCGGGCGACCAGCACTCCCCCGGCGGCGACCCCAAGGACTCCGGCCAGCCCAAGCAACTTCCAAATGGTGCGCATGGGCAAAGGTTATGTGCATAAGGTGCGGTGGTGGAGACACATACGGTGAATCTGGCCCAAGCGCTGGAGGCAACCCGGACCGGCGACCTCTGGCTGTTTCGTGGGCGCTCGGGGCCCGACCGTGCGATCCAGACATTGTCGAACAGTCCGGTCAACCACGTCGGCATGACGGTGGCGATCGAGGATCTGCCGCCGTTGATTTGGCACGCCGAACTCGGCGACAAGCTGACCGACGTGTGGACCGGCACCAACCACCGCGGTGTGCAACTCAACGACGCAGGGCAAGTGGTCCAACGCTGGATGGACCGCTACGGACAGCGCTGCTGGTTGCGTCAGCTGACGCCGGACGCCGACCGCCATCAGGAGAACCGGCTGCTGCGAGTGATCGCCAGGATGGACGGCACCGCATTTCCCACGACTACCCGACTCACCCTGCGTTGGCTGCGCGGTCAACTACCGACCGCATACGACTGGGTACGCGGAATCCCCCTCTTGGACAAACGAGTTCGCGAGTCGACGCGCCGGCGCAATGAAGAGCAGCGAAAGGGCCGTTTTGAGTCGGCGTATTGCGCGGAGACGGTCGCGGTCACCTACGAAGAGATGGGACTGATCGAAACCGACAAGCGGTCCA
>DATIOT010000559.1:0-1730 GCA_035472875.1 Mycobacterium sp. | reverse complement strand
GGTCGGGATCGTCGATATCGCACACCATCGGCGACACCTCCGCCAGCCCGTGGCGCTCGGCGCACGCCAGGAGTGTGCCGAGGACCTCGGCGTCCTTGGGGCGCCCGTCGTCGTCGGCCAGCCACACCCAATCGGCGCCCTCGGCCAGCGCATGCAAAATGCCGAGCGCGAAACCGCCTGCGCCGCCGAGGTTTCGGCGTGATGGCAGATATGTCGTCGGAATAGGTTGAGCGTCAACCAGTTCCCGAACCCGGTCTTCGCCGGCGTTATCGACGACGATCAGCCGGTCGGGCAGCCGGCTCTGGGTGCTCAACACATCCAGCGACTTGGCCAGTTCGTCAGGACGCCGGTGGGTCACCACGACGGCATACACCATGTCAGTCATGGGGAGTTGCCGTTTCGGAAAGCACCTCGCGCACATGCCGCGCGGCGTCTTCGCCTTCGTAGGCGCGCACGACGTCCTCGATGCCTCCGGTCATCTTGATGACGCCGTGGTCGATCCACATCGCGGTCTTGCACAGCCGGGCCAGGAATTCGTTGGAATGGCTGGCGAACACCAGGATTCCGGAACGCTCGACCAGCCGTTGCAGCCGGGACTGCGCCTTCTTGAGGAAGTCGGCGTCGACGGCGCCGATCCCCTCGTCGAGCAGCAGGATTTCCGGGTCGATGCTGGTGACCACACCCATCGCCAGCCGTACCCGCATACCGGTCGAATAGGTGCGCAGCGGCATCGACAGGTAGTCACCGAGTTCGGTGAACTCGGCGATCTCGACGACCTTGGCCAGCATCTGCTTGCGGGTCTGCCCGAGAAACAGGCCGCGGATGATGATGTTCTCGTAGCCGGAGATCTCGGGGTCCATGCCGACGCCCAGGTCGAACACCGGTGCCACCCGGCCGCTTATGGTGGCGGAGCCGCGGGTCGGCTCGTAGATGCCCGAAAGTAGCCGCAGCAGTGTGGATTTCCCGGCACCGTTGTGGCCGACCAGCCCGACGCGGTCGCCCAGGTTCAGCGACATGGTGATGTCCCGCAACGCCTCGATGACCACCACATTGGACGCGTTGCGCCCGATCGTGCCACCCAGGACGGACTTCTTCAGCGAGCGCGATTTGGCGTCGAAGATGGGGAACTCCACCCACGCGTCGTGCGTCTCGATGTATGGACCAGCTCGCGTCACCGGTTAATCGCCTAGCGGTCTAGAGATATTGCCCGGTGCCATGCCCGGCCGGTCCCCCGGGCCTGCCCATACCCGAGGGCAGACCGCGTTGTTCGCGCATCTGCTCGAGCTGCGCGCGGGCGGCCATCTGCTGGGCGAACAGCGCGGTCTGGATGCCGTGGAACAGTCCTTCCAGCCAGCCGACCAGCTGCGCCTGCGCGATGCGCAGCTCGGAGTCCGACGGGGTGGCACCTTCGGTGAAGGGCAGGGTGAGACGGTCGAGTTCTTCACGCAGCTCGGGTGCCAGCCCCTCTTCGAGTTCCCGGATGCTGGTCGCGTGGATTTCGCGCAACCGGTTGCGGCTGGCGTCGTCCAGCGGGGCGGCGCGCACCTCTTCGAGCAGTTGCTTGATCATCGTTCCGATCCGCATCACTTTGGCGGGCTGTTCCACCAGGTCGGTCAGTGAGCCCTCGTCGGAATCATCCTGCTTGTCACGGCGGCCGTTGATGATCTCGATGTTGTCGTCATCGGTGCTGGTACTCACCGTCGTCACCCCTTCGTTCAGCTCGTAGCCGG
>DATIOT010000558.1:0-8243 GCA_035472875.1 Mycobacterium sp. | reverse complement strand
CGCAACCTCGCGGCACTCGCCCGACCGGAGCGACACGGAACGTGCTCGCTCCACACCCATTTCCGCACAACGACAGTTTTCGGAGAAGCGGACGCCGCATCAGCACGTCCGGCACACAAGACGAAATGGAGGATCAACTGATGGCACGACTGGCTGGCAAGGTCGGCGTCGTTACCGGCGGCAGCAGCGGTATCGGGCTGGCGACGGCACAAAGGTTCGTCGACGAAGGCGCCCGCGTCTTCATCATGGGTCGCCGCCGAAGCGAGCTGGACAAGGTTAAAGCGTTGATCGGCAACGGGTTGAGCACCGTTGCCGGCGACGTCACCAACAGCGCCGACCTGGACAAGTTGTTCGCGACGGTCCTCGACAAATTGGGCGGCTTGGACATCCTGGTGGCGAATTCGGCCCGGGTCGAGCCCGAAATGCTGGGCAAAATCACCGAGGAGAACTTCGATGCCACGTTCAACCTCAACGCCCGCGCAACGCTGTTCACGGTGCAAAAGGCGCTGCCGCTGATCCGTACCGGCGGCTCGGTCATTCTGATCGGCTCGACCGCGGGCCACATGGGCGTTCCTGGTAACAGCACCTACAGCGCCACCAAAGCCGCGCTGCGGTCCTATACCCGCACCTGGACCCGCGAGTTCAACGACCGGGGCATCCGGTTCAACACGTTGAGCCCGGGCCCGATCGACACGCCCATGCTGGGCGGGTGGACCGACTCGGTAGAGGCCTCGAACGAGATCAAGGCACAGTTCGCCGCGGCGGTACCACTCAACCGGTTGGGCCGCCCCGAAGAGATCGCAGCCGCTGCACTGTTTTTGGCCTCCGATGACAGCAGCTTCGTGGCCGGCATCGAACTGAGCGTCGATGGTGGCATGGCCCAGGTCTAACCACCACGCCGAGCCTCTCCACCTCGAGCAGCGGTGAAAAGGCTTTCGTCCGAAACACGCAGCTCGACGATTCCCCCCAAATCGTCGGCACAGAACAAATTTAGATGGGAGCGAATATGGTTGCGGTTCCCGCCGGCTACGACGACCTGCTGGAACGCCCGCTGTACGGGCATTTGGCGACGACCCGGCCCGACGGTTCAGTGCAGGTGAGTCCGATGTGGTTCGACTGGGACGGCGAGCTGCTGCGGTTCGCGCACACCACCAAGCGGCAGAAGTACCGCAACGTGCAGAGTCACCCGCAGGTTGCCATGTCGATCTCGGATCCTGACAATCCGTACCGCTACCTGGAAGTGCGCGGCGACGTCGAGCGCATCGAGCCCGATACAGCGGCGAACTTCTTCCGGCGTCTAGCCAACCGCTACAGCGGGGACGAGCCTCCCCCCGACGCCCCGCCCCGGGGAGAGGCTCCCCACGACGCCCCGGACTGGGTGGTCATCGTGGTGCGCCCGACCGGATTCAGCAAGCATTAGTTGCGCGAGGAGCAGCAATGACCACACCAAACATCGACCTCGGCAAATTCGGCGTCTTCACGTTGGGCGGCATCTTCTTTGAGGGCGCCACCCCCGAGCAGGCGCAGGAAATCGAACACCTCGGCTACGGCGCGCTATGGGTTTCCGGTTCGCCGCCCGCCGAATTGTCGTTCGCGGAGCCGCTTTTGGAGTCCACCACCGCGCTAAAGGTGGCCACCGGCATCGTCAACATCTGGTCGGCGCCCGCCAAAACGGTCGCCGAGTCGTTTCACCGCATCAACACCGCTTATCCGGGCCGATTCGTGCTCGGGGTCGGGGCCGGCCATCCTGAGCACACCCAGGAATACCGCAAGCCCTACGACGCGCTGGTCGACTACCTCGACGAGCTCGACGAATATGGCGTACCGGCCGATCGACGTGTGATCGCCGCGCTCGGGCCGCGTGTGCTGAGGCTGTCGGCAGAACGCGCCGCCGGGGCGCACCCGTACAACACCACACCCGAACACACCGCACAGGCCCGCGAAATCATCGGGCCGAACGCACTGCTGCTGCCCGAGCACAAGGTGGTGCTGACCACCGACACCGGCGAGGCCCGCGCGATCGCCCGCAAGGTTATGGCGGACACGTACAACTACTTCGCCCTTGCGAACTACGTGAGCAACTGGAAGCGGCTGGGCTTCACCGACGTCGACCTCACCCGCCCCGGTAGCGACAAGTTCATCGATGCCCTGGTCGCCTACGGCACCCCCGACGACATCGCCAAGGGCCTGGACGAGCATCTGCGGGCCGGCGCCAATCATGTCGTGATCCAAGTGCTCGGCGGGCCTGACAAGCTGTTGCCGACATTGGCCGAACTCGCTGGGCCGCTTGGCCTGTCACGTTAATGGGAACTCAATAAGGGGCGCACCACGACCGACCCATCGCAGCCCACGTCCGACCTTGGTAGCTTTTGCGTGTGGGCCAGGGGTACATGCGCCGATCGCACACTCGCCGTCATTTATCGCAACTGACGTCACCAACCCCTACCGAGACATTGGGGTCGCCTGTCTCGATACAGACGACATACGAGAGTCTCAAACTTACTGTCGGAAATGGCACGGCGATATGACGGACATCGCTGACCAGCGGTGACACGATACTGACATGGACAACACTGGGGACGGCCGCGGTGCACTGACGGCGGCGGGCCTCTCCTGTGGGGCGTGCGGCACGGAGCTGCCGCCGAACTCCAATTTCTGTAGCGAGTGCGGTGCACCGGTCACACAGGTCAGCCGATCGGCCGAGTACAAACAGGTCACCGTGCTGTTCGCCGACGTGGTCCACTCGATGGACCTCGCGGCTGCCGTCGGTGCGGAGCGGCTGCGGGAGATCATGACCGAGCTGGTCGACCGTGCGAGACGGGTTGTGCAGCGATACGGCGGCACCGTCGACAAGTTCACCGGTGACGGGATCATGGCGGTGTTCGGTGCGCCGTTGGCATTGGAGGACCACGCGGTCCGCGCTTGTCTTGCCGCACTGGGCATTCAAGACGAGACGGTCCGACTGGCCGCTGAGGTCAAAGACCGCGACGGTGTGGATCTGCAGTTGCGCGTCGGACTTAACTCCGGTCAAGTGATCGCCGGTGAGATCGGTTCTGGCGCGTTGGGTTACACCGCGATCGGAAACCAGGTCGGCATGGCGCAGCGGATGGAATCGGTGGCGCCGCCGGGTGGAGTGATGCTCAGCGCGTCGACAGCGCGACTTATTGAGGGCGCGGCGAGTCTGGGCGAGGCTGAGCTGGTTCAGATCAAGGGTTCCGACGTGCCGGTGCCCGCCCATCTGCTGCTGGGGGTGTCGGAGCGGGATCGCCGTGCCCCAGGTGCTGAGTCGGCGCTGGTGGGTCGGCGGTGGGAGATGGCCGTTGTGCAGGCCCTACTGCAACGCGCTATTGAGGGTCATGGCTCGGTGGTCACGGTGGTGGGGTCCCCGGGGATTGGCAAGAGCCGCCTGGTGCGCGAGGTCGCTGGGATCGCTGCGGTGCGGGGTGTGGAGGTGTTCGCGGCCTACTGCGAATCGCATGCGAGCGACATCCCGTTCCAGGTGGTGGCTCGACTGTTGCGCGCAGCGACCGGTGTGGGCGGGCTGGACGAGCTAGTGGCTCGTGAGCGGGTGCGGGCTCAAGCTCCTGATGCCGACCCTGAGGACGTGCTGCTGTTCGAGGACCTGCTGGGCATCGCCGATCCCGATGTCGTTCTGGCCAAGATTGATCCGGATGCGCGGCGGCGGCGGTTGACCGCGTTCGTGAACGCCGCCTCGTTGGCCCGAAAAAGCCCGGCGCTCTACGTGATCGAGGACGCCCATTGGATCGATGAGGTCAGCGAGTCGATGCTGGCCGAGTTCCTCACGGCGATCCCCCAGACGGCCTCGCTGCTGCTGGTCACCTACCGCCCCGAATACGAAGGCGCGCTCAGCCGGGAGAGCCGCGCTCAAACAATAGCCCTTGCGCCACTGAGTGATCCGGAGACCGCAGCACTGGTCTCGCAGCTGCTCGGGCCGGACCCCTCAGTCGGCGCGTTGGCCGCCGTGATCGCCGAGCGGGCCGCCGGTAATCCGTTTTTCGCCGAGGAGATGGTGCGGGATTTGGCCGAGCGTGCTGTGTTGCGCGGCAACCGCAGCGCTTACGTCTCCGCGGTCGACGCTGCCGAGGTCACCGTGCCCGCCACTGTGCAGGCCACCCTCGCCGCCCGCGTCGACCGGCTGAACCCTAAAGCGAAACGCACCCTGAACGCTGCGGCGGTCATCGGTGCGAAGTTCAGCCGGGACCTACTGGAAACGCTGGGGATTGATCCTGTCCTGGAGGATCTGCTGGGGGGCGAGCTGATCGATCAGATCAGGTTTACCCGACAGCCCGAGTACGTGTTCCACCATCCGCTGATCCGCATGGTGGCCTACGAATCACAACTCAAGTCGGATCGTGCCGAGTTGCATCGGCGGCTGGCTGCCGCGATTGAGGCCCGTAGCCCAGCCTCGGCTGATGAGAATGCTGCGCTGATCGCCGAACATCTGGAGGCTGCCGGTGATCTGCACGCCGCCTACGGCTGGCAGATGCGTGCCGCAAAATGGGCGACCAACCGCGACATCGCCGCAGCGCGATTGAGTTGGGAGCGTGCCCGAACCATCGCCGACGCATTGCCCGCCGATGACCCAGTCCGGGCAGCCATGCGCATCGCCCCGCGCACCATGTTGTGCGGGACCGGCTGGCGAGTCCACGCCGACGTTGCCGATGACCGCTTTGATGAATTGCGGGACTTGTGCAGCGCCGCCGGGGACAAGGCGTCACTGGGCATCGCGACGGCAGGGTTGGTGGTTGGTTACGCGCATCAGGACCGGGTGCGCGAGGCGTCGCAGCTGGCATCGGAAGCCTGGGCCCTCGCCGAGTCGGTCGGAGATGCGACCTTGACGGTGGGGCTGTCCTTCCCGGTGATCTACGGCAAGATCGAGAGCGCCGAGTGGTGTGACGTGCTGCGATGGTCACAGACCGTTATCGACCTGGCCGACGGTGATCCGTCGAAAGGCAACTTCCTTGTCGGGTCTCCGCTAGCGCTCGCCTTTGCGTCGCGGGGTATGGCTCGTTATTTCCTGGGTCGTCCCGGATGGCCAGAAGACCTGCGGCACGGCCTGGCTATGGCCCGCCGGGCTGACCCCGCGTCCTACGCCGGGGTTGTCGGCTATGTCTACTTGCTGGGGATACCGTTTGGCGTGCTGAGGCCCGATGATCGTGCGCTGCACGAGACCGAGGATGCTCTACGGATCGCCGAGCGATCCAGTGATGACGTCGTGGTGGGCTTCATCCAGGCGACGCTGGGCGTTGCGCTGGTGCACCGCGACACCATTGTGGAGCGTGGTCGCGGACACCAGCTGTTGGCCGAGGTCAGCGAAGTGTTCCTAAACCAAGGACACAACCTATGCGATTTGCCGATCGTTGAGGTCTACTCGGGACGTGAGACGGCGAGGCAGGGAGATCACGATGCCGCCATACCGGTGATACGCGCCGCCGCCGACCGTCTGTTCCGCCAGGGCCATCTGCTGTTGTGGGGCGTTGCAGCAACGGGTGTTCTGGCGCAGACACTGCTCGATCGCGGGGCCGACGGTGACGTGGCCGAAGTCGAGGCCGCGATTGACCGGCTGGCGGTCGCGCCAGCCGATGAGGGTCTGGTGATACGCGACATCTGGTTGTTGCGGCTGCGGGCGCTGCTGGCCCGGGCTCGGGGTGATGCCGCCGCTTACACGCAATACCGGGATGACTACCGCGACATGGCGAAAACGCTTGGCTACGAGGGACATATCGCGTGGGCCGAGGCGATGCCATGACGGCGGTCGGTCGGGAGCATGCCCACCTTGTCTAGAAATAGACCATAGTCGAGACAGCCTGGCACCTCCGCCTAGATTCGTGGACTGCCCAGGTCGCAATGCCGCATAATTTCGTCTCAGAAATGCGAACGAGCTCAAATCCCTTCGATCCCAAGGGCTAGAGACGTTAGCTCGGGACGGGGTGCCGGACGAACGTCCTTGCCTGGGTGAATGCCCGGATTCCCTCGATGCCGAGCTCCCGCCCAATGCCGGACTGGCCGCAGCCGCCGAACGGCAGGCGCGGGTCCTGGGCCGCTAAGCCGTGGCAGTTGACGCTGACCGTGCCCGCCACCAGCTGCCCCGCGATCCGGTCGGCGAGTCCTTCGTCACCTGTCCACACCGACGCGGTAAGGCCGAATTCGGTTGCGTTCGCTGCGGTTACGGCATCCTCGATGCTCTCGTAGCCGAAGATCGGCAGCACCGGACCGAACTGCTCCTCGGTGGACAGCGCCGAGTCCGGGGCCAGATCGGTGACGACCGTCGGCAGCGCGAAGTATCCGCCCGCATCGGCGTCCGCCTCGCGGACACGCCCCGCGGTCCGGACCGACGCGCCCTGTGCCTCGGCGTCGCCGACCAGCCCGGTGACCCGGTTGCGCCCGGCGGCGGTGTGCAGCGGCCCCAGCGTCACCTCATCGGCGAGGCCGTCGCCGACCACCTCCCGCTCGCAGCGTGCGAGCACCGCGTCGGCCAGCTCGCCGACCTGTTCAGTGGGCGCATACAGCCGCTTGATCGCCATACAGACCTGACCGCCGGTGGTGTAGGTCGCCGTCACCAGTCGCTCCACCAGCTCGTCGCTGACCGAGATGTCGGGCGCGATGATTGCGGCGTCGTTGCCGCCGAGCTCGAGCAACACCGGGGTGAGCCGCGCAGCGGCCGCCGCCATGACAGCACGCCCGGTGGCGACACCACCGGTCAGCGAGATGAGGTCGATGCCCGGGTGGGTGACCAGCGCCTGGGCGAGCTCGCTGCCCGGGCCCGCGAGCACGTTCAGAACACCCGGCGGCAGCGCCGCAGCGAGTGCTCCGGCGAGCTCCAGCGCCGCGAGTGGACAAGTCGGGGGCACCTTGACGACGGTGGTGTTGCCCGCGGTCAGCGCCGACGCCAGCTTCGTCATCGTCAGCGCGAGCGGCCAGTTGAACGGGAGCACGAGCGCCGCCACACCGAACGGCTCCCGGTGCAGCCGGGGGTATTTCGACTGCGGGTCGACCTGCTCGGGCGCGAGCGCGGTCTCGGCCATGGACCCGATCAGTGCAGCGAGGCCCGGTCCGGTGCTGATCTCGAAATTCGCCTCGGTGAGCACCTTGCCGTGCTCGCGGGTGTACAGTCGCGCGCCGTCGCGTCCGGCTAGCTGCTCGGCGGCCGTGGCCGCTGCGGCTGCGAAAGCGGCAGCTCGCTCGGCGACGCTGAGCGCTCGCCATCCGGGTGCTGCCCGCCGCGCCGCCGACACCGCGGCGTCGAGTTGGGCGCTGTCGGCGGCGGGCGCGTGGCCGACGATCTCGGCCGGCCGGGCCGGATTGTGTATCGGGTAGCTTCCGGCGGCGCCTGGCTGCGGTTCGCCGCCGATCGTCAGCACCGCCTGATCGCCAGCGGCTTGGGTTCCCCGCGTCATCGTCGTTGATCCGGTCATAACCCAATCTCCTCACCGTCGTTCGAGGCAGCCTTGACCCGGTGCGGTTGTCCCGCCATCGTAAGTCGGTATGACGCCGATCACATTTTTGGTCCCATGAAGGCGGTCGTGCTGCGCGAGGTCGGGCAACCCACAGTGGTGGAGGAGCTCGCGCTACGGCCTCTCGGCAATAACGAGGTGCGGGTTCAACTTCGCGCCAGCGGCGTGTGCCACAGCGACCTGTCGCTGCGCGACGGGTCCATACCGACGCTACTGCCTTCCACGCTCGGCCACGAGGGCGCCGGGATCGTCGCTGAAGTGGGCGATGAAGTCACCACGGTCAGCCCGGGTGACCACGTCGTGCTGACGTGGAACGTGCCTTGCCGGTCCTGCCCACATTGCCTGCGCGGCGAGGCCCAGCTCTGCGACCACGGCTATGACCACGCCTACGGCGCTCCGTACGCCGAGAGTGCCGCCGGCGCGGTGTGGCCGGGAATGGGTGTCGGGTCGCTGGCCGAACAGACGCTGCTGCCGGCCGCGGCGGTAGTGCCGATCGATGAGTCGCTGCCACTCGACCTCGCCGCGCTGCTGGGCTGCGGCGTCACCACCGGCGTCGGCGCGGTGATGCGCACGGCAGTAGTCCGCCCGGGGGAGAGCGTGCTGGTCATCGGCTGCGGCGGTGTGGGTTTGGCCGCGATCCAAGGGGCCCGGCTGGCCGGCGCGGCGCGGATCATCGCCGCTGACCGGGTGGCGGCCCAGCTTCCCGCTGCGGCGGCCAACGGCGCGACCGACACCGTCGACGCAAGCGAGGTTGATCTCGCCACCGCG
>DATIOT010000557.1:0-3347 GCA_035472875.1 Mycobacterium sp. | reverse complement strand
TCGTGCCGTGGCGGTGTTGCTCACGGTGGCGTCGGTGGGCCTGCCGGACGTGCCCGCACGAGCCGACGACAAACTTCCGCTCGGCGGTGGGGCGGGCATCGTGGTCAACGGTGACACGCTGTGCACGCTGACCACCATCGGCACCGACGGCAAGGGTGCTCTGATCGGTTTCACCTCGGCGCACTGTGGTGGCCCGGGCGCGGTGGTGGCCGTCGAGTCGGCGAAAGGCCGCGGCACGGTGGGAAAAATGGTGGCCGGCAATGACAACCTCGACTATGCGGTCATCGAGTTCGATCCGGCCAAGGTGACACCGGTCGCTAACTTCGGTGGCTTCACGATCAACGGCATCGGCCCGGATCCGGCCTTCGGCCAGATCGCCTGCAAGCAGGGTCGCACAACCGGCAACTCGTGCGGCGTCACGTGGGGAGCGGGTCAAGACCCCGGCACGATCGTCATGCAGGTGTGCGGACAACCGGGCGACTCGGGCGGCCCGGTGACCGTCGACAACATGCTGGTCGGGATGATCCACGGTGCGTTCAGCGAAAACCTCCCGCAGTGCATCATCAAGTACATCCCACTGCACACGCCCGCCGTCGTTCAGTCGATCAACGCGATATTGGCGGACATCAACGCCAAGAACCGTCCCGGCGCGGGGTTCGTCCCCGTCCCGGCTTAGTTACGTAGCGGCGCGGATCGCGTCGAACACACCCTGATCAAGCAGCGTCGACGTGTCGCCGAGTTCCCGATCCTCGGCGATGTCGCGCAGCAGGCGTCGCATGATCTTGCCGCTGCGCGTCTTCGGCAGCTCGGGCACCACATGAAGTTCGCGGGGGCGGGCGATCGGTGAGATCTCCCGTGCCACTTCGGCGCGCAGTTCGTCGATGATCTCCGCGCCGACGGTGTTGGCGTGATCGGCCTGCAGGACGACAAACGCGCAGATCGCTTGCCCGGTGGTGTCGTCAGTCGCACCCACCACCGCAGCTTCGACGACGGAGGCGTGGCCGACCAGCGCCGACTCCACTTCGGCGGTGGAAATGCGGTGGCCGGACACGTTCATCACGTCGTCGATGCGGCCCAGGATCCAGATGGACCCGTCGGCGTCGTAGCGGGCGCCGTCACCGGCGAAATACCAGCCCTGCTCGGCGAATTTGGACCAGTAGGTCTCGCGAAAGCGCTCGTCGTCGCCCCAGATGCCGCGCAGCATGGACGGCCAGGGCTGATCGAGCACGAGGTATCCGCTGGTGTGCTCGCCCTCGTCGGTTGATGGTGGTGCCAACTCGTTGCCGTGATCGTCGACGATCTTCGCCGTAATGCCGGGCAGTGGCTTCATTGCGGATCCGGGTTTGGCCGCAGCGGTGCCGGGCAGCGGCGAGATCATCGCTGCCCCCGTTTCGGTCTGCCACCAGGTGTCGACGATCGGCGCGCTGTCCGCGCCGATGACTTTGCGATACCAGCGCCAGGCCTCGGGGTTGATCGGCTCGCCGACGGTTCCCAGCAGCCGCAGGCTGGACAGATCCTGGGCGTCCGGGATTTGGCGGCCCCACTTCATGAAGGTTCGGATCATCGTCGGCGCGGTGTAATAGATTGTCACGCCGTACTTTTCGATGATCTGGAAATGCCGGTGCTGGGTGGGCGTGCTTGGGGTGCCCTCATAGATAACCTCGGTGACGCCGTTGGACAGCGGGCCGTAAACACCGTAGGTATGGCCCGTAACCCAGCCGATGTCGGCGGTGCACCAGAACACGTCGGACTCCGGCTTGATGTCGAAGACGTTGTAGTGCGTATAGGACGCCTGAGTGAGATACCCACCGCTGGTGTGCACGATGCCCTTGGGCTTGCCGGTGGTGCCCGAGGTGTAGAGCAGGAAAAGCGGGTGCTCGGCGTCGAACGCCTCGGCGCTGTGCTCCGGCGAAGCCGAGTCGACGACGTCGTGCCACCAAACGTCGCGGCCCTGCGTCCACGCGACGTCGACGCCGGTGCGGCGCACCACCAAGACGTGTTCGATCGTGCTTGCGTCGGCGACCGCCCGATCGGCGGCTTCCTTCAACGACTCCGGCTTGCCGTGGCGGAACTGCCCGTCGGAGGTGATCAGCAGTTTGGCCTCGGCATCGGCGATCCGGGCGCCCAGCGCCGTGGCCGTGAACCCAGCGAACACCACGCTGTGCAGCACGCCCAGGCGCGCGCAGGCCAGCATCGCGATGACGGCTTCGGGAATCATCGGCAGGTAGATCGCGGCGCGATCGCCGGCGACTAGGCCCAGATCTCTCAGCGCGTTCGCGGCCTTGCACACTTCGGCTTGCAGGTCACTGTATGTCAGGACGCGGCTTTCACCGACCTGCTCACCCTCCCAGTGGATTGCGACTCGATCGCCGTTGCCGGCCTCCACATGACGGTCCACGCAGTTGTAGGTTACGTTCAGCTTGCCGTCAGTGAACCATTTGGCAAACGGGGCTGCCGACCAGTCGAGCACCTGGGAAAACGGTGTCGCCCAGGACAATCGGTTGGCCTGCGTTGCCCAGAAGGCGAGCCGGTCTTGCTCGGCCTCCTGGTACAGCTCGTCGCGGGCGTTGGCCTGCGCGGCGAAATCCTCAGACGGTGGATATGACGACAGTGCATCGGTGTGCGTCTCAGTCACGCGCCCGAGCCTAGCGCCGCTGGCTCAGTTTTCGAGGCGCTCCAAGCAATACAGCCGAGCCGGGGTTGGGTAGGAAACCGCCTTGGTTCCGGCCGGGCACAACGCCACATCAGTGCTGCCGTCGACGCGTTTGGCAACCCTCATCACCGTGGCCGAACCATTGCACTCGGCCGCATCGAACCGTGGGTTCTCGGCCGTGCCGCTCGCCGAGTAACAATGACCCTGCTCGAGGTTGAGCATCAGGCACAGCGTCGTGGTCCCGTCGGAGAGATACGCGTAGAGCGAATCCTGACGCTTGCCATCGGGGCACACGGCCGAGCCATCGCCCTTGGCTGCGACCTCGAATATCGAGTCCGGCTTATCGCACTCCTGCGCCGGCGCTGGGGTGGTGTTGTTTTCCCGCATATTGGATTCAGCAATGCACTGACCGACATTGGCGGAGCGCGCCGACTGTCCGGCCTGGAAGGCCGCCCGGCCCAGGTGGCCAAAAACGCCGAGCAAGCCGAAAGCCAGCAGGATCGCCCCCACCACGATCAGCGCGGTGCCTGACGATCCACGCGGACCCGGCGCCGGATAGCCGGCCGGGTAATACGGTGGGTGCGTTGCCGGCTGAGGCGGTCCCGGCTGGTTCGAGTAGCCCGTGTGCGGCGGAATACCCGGAGGCGGAGGCGGAGGCGGCGGATAGCCATACGGATACGGACCCGGCGGTGGG
>DATIOT010000556.1:0-12653 GCA_035472875.1 Mycobacterium sp. | reverse complement strand
GTATGTTCGAATGGGCGTCTGATCCCGCGGCCTTGGTGGCGACAGTCGAATCCATCCACCGGCAGGAGTCGGTTCTGGTGGCCCGGCGGATGGCGGCGGTGGCGGCGTTGTTGCGGCATCGGGTGGCGGCGGCCGAGCGGGCCGAGCACCGGCAGGGGTACGCGGTGATCGATGGGTTCGAGCAGACCACCGCCGAGGTCGCCGCCGCGATGAACCTGTCCCCGATGGCTGCCAGTTATCTGGTGTCAGATGCCGAGGCGCTGGATACCAGGTTGCCCACGGTTGCGGCGCTGCTGGCCGACGGGCGAACGGATTGGCGCACGGTGCGATTGATCATCAGCCGCACTGATCTGGTCACCGACGAGGAGCTGATTGCCAGGCTTGACCAGTCGCTGGCCGCGCGGCTCGGCACTTGGCGCGGCTGGTCGAGGCAGCGCATCATCAACGCCGTCGACGCCGCGGTGCGCACCATCGATCCCGCCGCCGCCCGCGAGCGCCGTGTTGGCGCCGAGGAGGACCGACAGATCGGAATCAACGCCCTCGATAACGGGATGGCCGAGGTTTACGGCACGGTGGCCGCGGCGGCCGCGACGGCGTTCGACCGGCGGCTTGCACAGCTGGCCAAGCAGGTATGTCCGGCGGATCCGCGGACGCTGGATCAGCGGCGCGCCGACGCGTTGGCCGCGTTGAGCCTAGGTCGGGGTCTGGCCTGCGCCTGCGGGCGACCCGAGTGCACCAGCAGAACCGATGAGCACGACCCCGACCGCGATCGGGGTGGGGCGCAGGTGGTGATCAATGTGATAGCCAGCGACCAAACCGTGCATGCCAAGAGCGCTCAGCCCGGTTACCTGCAGGGGTACGGGGTCATTGATGCCGAGCAGGTTCGTGAGTTGGCCGCCGCTGCATCACTACGCATTGCCGATCCGTTTACCGGTCCGGTGGAGGCGCTGCGTTACCAACCGTCGGCGGCACTTGAACGGGCCGTTCGGTGCCGGGATCTGACCTGTCGTTTCCCCGGATGCAGTCGGCTGGCCGTTGTCTGCGACATCGATCACACCATTCCGTTCAACCATCAGGATCCGGCTGCCGGTGGACTCACGGTGGTGGGGAAGCTTAGATGATGCTAATATACCCTCATGGTGAGGGCAAAAACTGCTGTCCGGCGGGCGGTACAGTCGGCCGCGATCTACGCTCGAATCTCTGCTGATGTGGAGGGCAAATCGCTTGGGGTGCAACGGCAGTTGGAGGATTGCCGTAAGCTGGCCGCCGATCGTGGCTGGCCGGTGGGCGCGGAGTATGTGGATAACGATGTGTCGGCGTTCTCGGGTAAGCCCCGCCAGCAGTATGCGCGGATGCTCGGTGATCTGGGCTCGGGGGCTCGGGATGCGGTGATTGTCTACAACCTGGATCGGTTGCATCGACGCCCGGTGGAGTTGGAGGAGTTCGTTGCGCTGTGTGAGCGGGTCGGGGTGTCGCAGGTGGCCACGGTGACCGCCGATATCGACCTGGGCAATGATGACGGGTTGTTTATGGCGCGCATCTTCGCCGCGTTTGCCGCCAAGGAGTCGGGGCGTAAATCGGCGCGCATCCGGCGAAAAATGTTGCAGAACGCCGAGGCGGGGTTGCCGCACGGGTCGGTGCGCCCCTTCGGTTACGAGGACGACAAGATCACCGTCCGTCCCGATGAGGCGGACGTGGTGCGCGAGATGGTCGACCGCTACCTTGCGGGTCAATCGATCCGCTCACTCACGTTGTGGCTCAATGCCTCTGGCATCGCTCCGGCGGTGGCTACGTCGTGGCAGACTTCGGCGGTGCGGCAAATCCTGTGTTCGGGCCGCGTTGCGGGTCTGCGGGAGCATCGCGGTGACGTCATCGGTCCGGCCAAGTGGTCGGCGATCATCACGCCCGCCGAGCGGGATCGGGTGCTGGCCCGGATGGCCTCCCGGTCGCTGTCCAAGACCAGAGCCGCGCGCACGTATTTGTTGTCGGGGATGTTGCGGTGCGGACGTTGCGGCAACCGGCTCTATTCGCAAGCTCGGCATAGTAATCCGGATAATCGGGTGCGCCGTTATGTGTGTCTGAAAGGCCCCGATCACGGCGGGTGCGGGCGGTTGACGGTGGTGGCCGAACCCGTCGAGAAACTGTTGACCGATGCCGTGCTTACCCGGTTGGACTCCCCGCACCTGGCCAAGGTGCTGGCCGGCAAATCCAGCACCGATCGCGATGCGGCGGCGTTGGCCGCCGCCGTGGAAGCTGACCAGGCGCGCCTGGATGAGCTGGCTGCCCTCTATGCCGAGGGTGCGGTTACCGCGCGGGAGTGGATCGCTGCCCGCGACCCGATTACGGCCCGCATCGGCAAGAACCGCCGGGAGATCGCCGCAGCCACCGACACCACCGCGGTCTACGAGCTGGCCGGCACCGGCGGGATGTTGCGCGAGCAATGGCCGGGTATGGATCTCGGACGCATGCAGGCCATCGTCAAAGCCGTGCTGGATCATGCAGTGATCGCCCCCGGCACCCCAGGTGCACGCAGCTTGGATATCAACCGCGTCCAACCCCACTGGCGCATTTAGGTTTTCGGCATTGCGAAAGGTCTCTAGCGAGTGCCGAGTATGTGTCTGCTCTGGCGAGCTGTCAAGACCACGCCGCGCGCGGTCGAACCGAGGTTCGAGCCTTGACAGCCCACCAGCCCAGACACCAGAAGCGCTCTTGTCGCCAGGGAAAAGAGGTTGCGGTAAAGAACTGTCGGTATCGGCTTACACATCTATGGTGCTGATGTGGTTGTCGAGCCCGGATATGCGAGCCTAGTGCAGCAGTGTTGCGATGGCGGCCAGGGTGGTGGCGTCGGTGACGGCGACCGGTAACCCTTGGCGTTCGCATGATGCCGTCAACCAGGCGATGAACTCCTCACGCGACGGCTGATCTGTATGGTTTTTTGCGGCACCGCGTGCGCCGGTGTCGATCGCCTGTTCTGCTGTGGTGGCGGTCATGGGCTGGCCCCGGTCACGTTGTGTGTTTCCAAGCGAGCCAGATAACGTTGCTGGCGGGCCTGGTGGGCGGCGGTGTGCACCAGCAGCCGTTCGCCGTCGTCGCGGAGCCCGGCACCGTCAATACGCCAGTCGCTCAATTTGTCCGCGATGCTTGAGAATTCAGCATGCGAATCGCTTTGGAAGCCAGCGGGTTCAGATTTGTCAGCTCGGCGAGCGCGCCAGTGGTGGCGTGCGGCGCGCAGCGCGGTCATGGTGACCGAATACCGGCGGGATTTGGTGGTGATGTGCCCGCGATACCCCAGAGTGTGCAGCCAGCCCAGCATCGCCGCGTTTCCCGGTAGTGTCGCCAGCTTGGCCAAGGTGGACAGGATAACGCGGGTGTGAGCCGGGATGTCTAGCCCGTCGATGGCCGCTGGGCTGATGCGGCGGGCGGCGATGCCGAACTCGGCGACCGACTTGGTGGTGTATTTCGCCAGATATGCCGCCACCCGCCGAGCCAATCCCGGCTTTCCGCTGTCACCGGCGGCGATCAGCGGTTGGGTGTCGACTTGGGCTCCGAACCGCAGCATACGGACCTCGGCCTGCGAGGATGAGGCGGCAGCGGTGCCGGCCGTCGTGTCTAGGGCTACCGGTAGGCGTACCTGATTGGCGGCTTGGTGCACCAGTGCGGCCAGCTCGATCGCTGACACGTCCGGTGTCGATCCTGCGCTTGTGCTGGCGTTGTCGTCGGTGGAGTCGAGCCGGATCAGGGTGTGGTAGTGAATGACGGCGCGGCGCTGGTATTCGGCGACTTTGACGAATGACACCCGCAGCGCGCCGGGGTCGACTCCACTGGCGCGTAGGTGGCGGGTCAGGGTGCGGCGCAGTGCGATGGTGAAGCGCCGCCACAGTTCCGGCGCGTGCCAGTTGAACAGCGCATGGCCGGTGTAGTCGTAGCATTCTGGGCACAAGGGCTGCCCAACGTCGTGGTCATCGGCGCGGTGAACCGCATTGCACCACAATGGTTTCCCATGCGGGCAGTACGTCTTTGGGGTCTTTGGCGGATGGCACGCCGTACCAGCCATGCCGGGCTGGTGGTGGCTGGTGTGCACCGGGCCGAAGCTGGGGGCGGTCAAGGTGGCGAAGACTTGCGGGCGGTTTGCGGTGGTGTCGGGCATGCCGTGATGTCCACCCTGGGTGCCGGCGTGCACGAGCTGCCAGGTGTCGGCGGCATACAGGTCTGAGCAGGACAGGCAGATTGCGGCGCGGCGGTTGCCGCAGCGGATCAGCACCGGCACCCGCCGGCCCTGGTCGGGGTCGTAGACGCTGGCTTGGATGGGGTTGGCGCAAAACCCCACCGCTGCGCAACGCTGCCACCACGAGTTGTAGCCGGGTGAGCAGGCGCGGCGAATCGCTTGCTCGATCGCCGGGGAGTCGGGCGTCAGCCAGTCGGGCAGGGAGGTCGCGGCGAGTGTGAGCATGCCTACCGGTTCCTGGCGGTGCTGTTGCGGCCGGCCGGCGGGGTGAAGTGGGCGGCCAGCCAGGCGATGTCGGTGTCGGTGACGTGAAATGCCCGCACCCGCGCCACGGTGGTGTTGCCTTCGGTGAGCACATAGCCCACACCCGGTGTGGCATCGGGAATCTCTTCACAACGCGCGCCCTGCTGATGGGCGGCCGTGGACAGGATCATTGCGGTTTGGGTCGCCTCGGTCATGCGCAACCCGACCCGCACCGGAAACAGTTGACGCAGCGCCACCACGTCTTTGGAGGGGTCTTGCACGGCGGCGATCACGCTGACCCCGACCGCCCGGCCTTGGGCCAGCCACAGCCCCAGCAGTTGTTCGACTTCGGCGCGTTGTTTGCGGTCGGCGTAGGCGGTCAGGGTGGCCAACTCGTCGACCAGCAACACGATATGAGGTTCGCTAGGGGTGGGCCGATGGCAACGAGTCGTTCCCCGTAGTCGCTGGGCGCGGGCCAGCATGGTGGCGGTGGTGTCGCGCAGCACCGCCAGAATCGAGTCGGGGTCATACGCGAAGCGGTCGAACAACGCTGCGCCGGCGGCGAATTCCATGCCCCCTTTGGGGTCCAGGCAGCGCACCGCGATCAGCCCGGCCTTGATGCCAGGGGCAAGCCCGGCCACCAGCGACCACAACACGCTGCCCTTGCCGGCGCCGGTGGCCCCGCCGATGAGGATGTGGTGGCCGGCCAGCGGCAGCGCCCACGGGCTGCCCTGCTCGGTGACGCCGACGGGCACCTGCGCCAGCCGCACCACCGGAGTCTCCGGGGCAGGCCGGGCCAGCGCGACAGAGGCGATCAGGGCGTCGTGGTGGCGGACCCGCAGCACGATGTCACGACCTCGCCCGGCTTCCACCCGGCCGGGGCGGACCGTCACATGGTGGGCGCCGAACGCCGCGGCCAGCCCGTCAACCTGGGCCTGCCAGCTTTTCACCGACTGGCCGACCAGCAGCCGCACCACCAAGGTGTCAACCGCCGCCCCGATACGCACAGCCCGCAAATCCGGCACCAGGGGTTCGGCGTCGGGCTTGCCGCGCTGGGAGATGGTCAGGCCGTGGTGTTCGCAGATGGTGCGCCAGCGGCGCCGATACACCAGATAGGCACGCCGGTAATCGGCCACCGGGCCCCCGATGAGTTGCTGATATGACTCGGGCCAACCCAGCCGCCAGCCCCACACGCCCGCCGCGCACACCACGGTCAGCACACACGCCCACCGCAGGCCGCCGAAGATGGCGGTGACCGCGAAGACGGTCACGACTGTTGTGGTATCGGGCCAGCGCAGCGCAAACCGCCACAGACCCAACCCAGTTAGTTTAATAATGCCGATCAGCAGCTCACCGAACCAATCATCGCCGGCGGAGTTGGTGGCCTCGTTCTTTGATGCCATGATCTGTGCGCCCTTTCGTCGCAGCCTGGCGAGGGTGGGACGCGGCGGCAGCTGTGCTCGACGCCGCGCCCCACACCCTGTTGGTTACTTCGCGCTGCGCGCCGTTTCGCCGCTCGACGAGCCACCGCTTGCGGTGGTGGGCGTGATGGCGTCGGCGCGAAACGCCACGCCGCTGCGATCACCCTGACTCCACGGGATCGCCATCAGCCCTGACACCGAAACCGGTTGTGTCACGGCCAGTTTCGGGTCGCCAGCGACGGTGACGTTGAGCACTTCGCCGCCGGTGTCATCGAGGGAAAGCAACTGCACCGCATACAACGGCAGCCCGGTAGAGGCATCGGTCTTCGGGCTTCCGGTGTCGAAGTTCAGCCGCGGCTCAGCCGCCCTGGTGACGATGAACCGGGTCGCCGACGTGTCGAGTTTCAAACGCATATCACACCTTCCATAGGTTGTTGTCATGTACTGCCGTGCAACGTGTTTCGCTGCACGCCACCACTACAACCCGCGGTGCGTGGACATCGCGACCCCATGGCATGGACACTTGTGGACACCGAGCGGACACATAGGGACACCAACAGGACACCGGTCGGGCGACGCCGGTGTCGGCGACCCGAACGCGCGATGCCGCAGCTTCGGTTTCGATACAGTGAAATCCCTGTTCACCGATCCACGGATGAGAAACACGCGCTGGCCATGACAGCAGCACGGTCCCGCCCGGACCCCGAATCTGGTAAAAGGCTGGCCGATGCCCTGGCAAGAAAGCCAATAACGCGACAGCGGCTTGCCCGAGAAGCCAAGGTGTCGCCCAAGTCGCTGGGCCGATGGTTGGATGGCGGTTCGATCCTGCGGCGAAACGCCTACGCCGTCGCTAAGGTCCTCGACATCGAACCCTGGGCGATCTGGCCGGACTTCGCTCCCACCGGCGCGGCCCTCCCGCAGTTGACCGACGACGAGACGGAACCCGTGTTGTCGGTCAGCGATCACGGCATCACCGACGTGTTTTTGTCCCGTGCTGAGCTTATCGGCAGCTATCCGCCCGCCGAAATACTTGCCGAGGCCACCCGCCTGCGGGTCATGGGGCTATCGCTGAACCAGGTCGTGCAATCGGTGTCCGACCGCCAGCTACGCGCCGCGGTGGGCCGCGGCACCGAGCTGCAATGTTTGTTCCTTGAGCCCTACAGCCGCTACACCAGCGACCGGGAAGCCGAAGAAGGCCATGCTGCGGGCATCCTGTCGCAGTTGACCGTCACCAATATCGACACCCTCAAACGCGCCCGCCGCCACCTGCCCGCCGACGCAGCACCCCGGCTGGTGGTGCGCACCTACGACGCGCCGGTGCGGTTCAATATCATGATCATCGACGATTCCGTGGCTATCGTGCAGTTCTATCTGCCCGCAGCCCGCGGCACCGAATCCCCGGCACTCGTGCTTCGGCCCACCGCCACGCCACCGGACCTGTTCAGCGAATTCACCACCGTGTTCGATGATGCATGGGCCACCGCGAAAGAGGTGTAACAGCTGAGCACCCCAACCCCCAACCGAGACGAACTCGACCGCTACCTAGCCACCGCGATAGCGGCGATCACCATCGCGTCGCGGACCCTTGCCGGCGCGCACGGGCCTGGACGCATCACCGACAAAACCGACCGTAACCTGGTCACCGACACCGACCTGCGCATCCAGCAGGTTGTCCGCGGTCACCTGTCGACCGCAACCCCCGGCGCAGTGTTCCTCGGCGAAGAACAAACCCGCCAAACAACCACAGACGGCGGCCTGACACCGGTCAGCCCAGCCGAGTTTTCCCACGCCGAACTCGCGTGGGTGCTCGACCCCATCGACGGCACCAGCAACTACGCCCACGGCATCCCGTTGCACGCCATCTCCCTGGCGCTGGCCCACTTCGGTGAGCCCCTCGTGGCCGTCACCCACATCCCCGCCCTGGCAGCGACTTACCATGCCATACGCGGCAGCGGCGCCTTCCACAACAACCAGCCCGTGCGGGTGCGCGACACCACCGACCTGCGACACGCAATCGTCAGTATCGGTGACTACGCCACCGGCCCCGACGCCGACACCAAAAACCAGCGTCGCCTCGCCATCACCGCAGCCCTCATCCCCGCCGTCGAACGCATCCGCATGTTCGGCGCCGCCACCATCGATCTGGCCTTCGTCGCCGCCGGCCTGACCGACGCCGCCATCATCGACGGCAACAAACCCTGGGACACCGCCGCCGGCGCGCTGCTAGCCCGCGAAGCCGGCGCCACCGTCACCGACCTCACCGGCAACCCACACACCGCCACCTCAACCAGCACACTCGCCGCAGCCCCGCCCATCGCAGAACAACTCACACAGCTCACCGCCCACCCGAACTGACCCTGCCCCAGCGGTCGGCTACCTCCGGGCTCCGCTGCGCTCCCTTCGCTTCCGTCCGCTGGCGCTCCCGTCCGCGCCGGTCGCTGCGCTGCGCCCTGCGTCCACCGACCGCCAACCGCAGCCAGCACACGGCAGCCCGTGAGAAGTCGCCCGCCACGCCGATGACCGCCACGACGGTGCGCTCGATGACCGCCAGCGCAGCGGTTCAGCCGTCGCCGCTGTCACGGACCAGATGACCCGCCCCGACACCGAAACCACCGCTGACCTGGGGTGTGAGAAGTTTCTTCACTGGTATCGAGTTGGCGCCGCCTTCGACGGGTGTGGTGATCGGATGTCCGGCCGTGATTGAGGTCACCGTGCACCGGTTCAGCGGAGCCGACCCGACACGGTTGAGGATGACCTTGTAGCCGCTAACCTGCAGGTTGTTTACCACCGTCTGCGCTGGGTCGCTGGTGGGTGGGCCGCCGATCCGGGAAAGGGCGCCGTCGGCGGAGTCGTTTCGTCGGCGTCGGCGTCGGCGTGGGCGGGTCCGGCCAGCCCCGCAGCCGCTGCGGCCAACACGGTGGCGACGATTACGGGCAATGCGACCGTGTTACCGGACTTGGCGATCACCGGACGCCGCAACAGCTGGGACAGCTGAATCACCGGCCGCGACGAACCCGATATCGCAGCATGTCTACCGGTGCCGGTCGGATCAGGTTCACTCGTCGCACATCTCTGTCCTCATGGGCAGCGATCCCGACAGTTATTCATGCTCAAAGTGTTTCGCCGTCGGAACCGCCCGTCGATGGCGCCGGTGACAACGTCGGCGACCGATTCGTGGCTCAAGGAACAATGTCGCTGCGCCGGGAACCGACATCCATTGGCCAATGCCGTTCGCAGAGTATCGACGGCTTTGCCCATGACGACAGCCGCCGGGGTCCCTGCCGTCCCCTCAGCCAAGGCTCAAGAAGGTTTGAACGAGTGAATCCGTCACGGCAGCAGCGTTGTTCACTGACACACGAATCGGTCGCCGACGTTGTCACCGGCGCCATTGATGCTTGCCAGCGGCTGGTTGAAGGATCGGTATCGACCGGTGGGAGAAGCTAGCCAGCCGAAACCACGTCGAGCACGACCCCGAAAGAAGGCACCATCATGAAAGCTCTTTCCGAACAACTCGGCGAGCTGTCCGACCGAACCAAGAAGACCGAGGACGTGATCGCAGCGACACGGCAGAAGGATCGCGCGAAGCTGGAAGCGCACCGGGCCGCGCTCAAAACTGCGATCGCCACCGAGAGCGTCGCTGCGAAGGATCGCGGGTCGGCCGCAAAGGACAAGGCCCGCGCCGAATGGGGCGACGCACGGACCTCGGTGGAACAACGATTCACGACAATCCGCGCCAACGCCGATGAGCGGCGCGCCGAGAAGGGCGTCAAGAAGGCCGAACACCGTGCTCAGAGAGCCGAACAGGACGCCGCTGACGCGATCGATTTCGCGCTCTACGTCTTGGACCAGGCAGAGTACGCGGTCATCGACGCTGCGTTTGCCCGAGCTGACGCCGACGACCTCGTTGCGAGCAGCTAGACCGTATGGCGGGCTGGGGCCTCACTCACCTGTGAACCTGGGTTGCCGTCAGGAAGTGGTCCTGGCCGGTAGAGCCACAAGATTTGGGAGGCCCCAGTGGAAATTCATCGCGATCGTCTACTACGCCGGCGGCGCCTGGACCGCCAGGCACGAACTGTGGCTACGGGCGCACCGGTTCGACTCCCCCGGGCTGCAGTTCACTTAGACGCCGCCTTCGACGCGATGCTGGCATGCGTAGACCGCCGAGATCGCCTGGACCGCGCGATCGAGGCGATGCCTGCCGACTCGGCGTTCACCCCGGTGGTCACCCGGTTAGGCTGCCTGCGTGGGGTGTCCACGTTGACCGCGTTCGGGCTGGCTGTGGAGATCGGCTACTGGCAACGACTCAGTGGCCGCTCGATCGGCGCCTACCTGGGGTTGGTGCCGCCAGACATGAGTCTTTGGGCGCAGGCCGCTCTTTCACCAAGGCATCATCCGAGGCCGACGACGGTTTGAACGAAGACGACAAACGAGAGCAGACCGACCACGGCCACGCACACCGTGGCGACCGCCTTGAAGATCCGGCCGTTCTTCGCCGTACCCAACACGGTGGCCCGGTTGGCCAGGATCAGAATGTAGGTGAGCAGCAACGGGGTGATGATCCCGTTCAGCACCTGGGCGTTCACGACCAGGGCGACGAGGTTGCCGGGGGCCAGGGCGACGCCGGCGCCAACCACCACCTGCAGCGTGAAGACGCCGTAGAACAGGGGCGCCTCACGGACGCTCTTCGACACCGAACGCGGAGCCCCCGCCGCGTCCGCGATGTCGTACGCGGTCGACAGCGGCACCACCGAGGCGGCCAGCAGCGACGCCCCGAGCAGGCCGAAGGCAAACAGCTAGGGCGCGGCCGGGCCCACGACGGGTCGTAAGGCCTCTGCCGCCTGCTCCGCTGACTGCAGCGGCCCGCTGCCCCGGTGTTATACGTGTCTGCGACGGCGTCGTTCGCCACAAGCGTGGGCCAGACCGCTGGATCGTCACCATGTTCGCTGAAACACCTTCCCGGCGGCGATGTTGTATCAGGACCCAACACAATCGGATTCCCCCGGGCAGCAATGGTTTCGTTCGGAGCCGGGTGAACGGCATGTGGGGAGCCTGCCGGCCGGCTCGACGGGAACGATTGCACGCCGCCAGGTGACGACGGCGACATATCGCCCAGACAATCTCGCCGAGACCGCTCAGGCGCTGCGCTACGCACGGTTCGCGCTCAACGCGCGCGACGTGTCAGGGGAAACTCACCGTGTTCGATGACTCGGTGCTCGGGGTCGCCGCGGTCAGTGCCCCTGCGGTGACCAGCAAGCTCGCAGATACCCTCCTGCACCCCTTCGATCACCTCTCTGTCGGCGACAAAGACTGGTTGTTCAAGACGTTTCGCTGCCATCCCAACACCGTTTCGTACCGGCTGCGCAGCATCGAGGAACGCAGTGGCCGAGCTGGCACCGGTGAGGGACAAATGTTCTCGGTCATCACGACAACCGCTACCGCTGCCGCGTTCACGACAACGAGCGCAGCCGCAATCCCACCCAGGCCATCTGCTTTTCGCGTGGAAGCGAGGCTAAATCCGCGGTAGCCAGTCAATACCGTCTTCGCCGGTCACAGCGGCTGGTGGTGACTAGCTAGAGTCCTTTGGAGTCCAGCCATTCAAGTGCGACGTCGGCGACGTCCTTCCAGCCGTTGTCGATGGTTAGTGAGTGGCCGCGCCCGTCGATTTCGTGAAAGTCGGTATCGGAGGGGCCCTTCGAATACAGGCCGTAGACTTGCTGGGTTACTTTGAGCGGAACCGTGCACACTCACGCCGCGGCGGATCCGCGCGATTCAGACCGGCTACATGAGACGGCGATGAACTTCAAACGCCAGGCACAGTTCCGCGATATCCCGCGGCCTCGAGAGGGAGCGGCCCGTACGTTGCGCGATTCGGTGCAGCCGATACCGGACCGTGTTTGGGTGACAGCACAGCAATTCGCCAGCGGTCCGTATTGTGCCGCCAGTTTCTGTCCAGACCTTAAATGTTTTGAAGAGGATCTCCCGCTCGTCATCTGCGAGCGCCGCAAAGGTTTCCAGTATCGGGGCAACCAGTTTCGTCATCACCTCCGGCGCACTCACCGCCGCAGCGGCGAGTATCGAGGCGTCGAACACAGACACCAGCTCCCCCCGGTCGGGCCGAGCGTGCAGTGTCACGCGTGCGCACCGCAGCGCCTGGCAGGTTTCGCGAAGATCATCGAAGCGCGCACTCACCCCGACGCGCGTGGTAGTCATCCGAGACAACAGCGCCAGCACCTTGGCTTGGACGTTGTCGGTTTTGAGATGCACGATGCCCACCTGCACTTCTGGAAGCAGCCGCCACGCTGAGTGGACATCGAGGGCGCGCAGCTTCGGTTCAACATCGGGTAAGGCTTGGCCACCGACCTCTGGTACTTCGGCGGCGATCACAATGAATGGCCCATTATTTGGCAGCCGGAGATAATCGGCGAACTCCCATAGGGTCCACTGGTCGAACAGTCGGCCATGTAGTAATGCGTCGAAAAGGCTCGAGCGCTCCGATTCGTCGCTGATCAGCCGACCCGTAGGCGTGGTCGGGAAGCGATGGATCACCACCACTGCCCCTTTGGCTCGGATCGCGAAGCAGCCGCAGCTAGCCGCCGTCGGCACGAGCCCCCGACAACGTAATTGGGCGCGCCCCCCCGTCGGGCCGAGCGTGCAGTGTCACGCGTGCGCACCGCAGCGCCTGGCAGGTTTCGCGAAGATCATCGAAGCGCGCACTCACCCCGACGCGCGTGGTAGTCATCCGAGACAACAGCGCCAGCACCTTG
>DATIOT010000555.1:0-4978 GCA_035472875.1 Mycobacterium sp. | reverse complement strand
CCGTAGGACATCGCCTTGACTCGGCGGCGCAATTCGGCGGTGACTTCTTCGATCGGCACGCCGAATGCGCGGGACGCGACAAACGAGTGCAGGTCCTCTCCGGTATTGAAAGCCTCGATGAGGCCTTCATCGCGGGACAGGTGCGCCATGATTCGCATTTCGATCTGGCTGTAGTCGGCGGTCATCAGCTCGGCGCAACCGTTCCCGACCACGAACGCATCCCGGATCTGGCGGCCGGCGTCGGTGCGGATCGGGATGTTTTGCAGGTTGGGCTCGGTCGACGACAACCTGCCGGTCGCCGCGATGGTCTGGTTGAACGTGGTGTGGATACGCCCGTCGCCGGCGACCGAGTTGAGCAACCCGTCGACAGTGACTTTGAGCCGGGTGACGTCGCGGTGGGCGAGAAGATGCTGCAGAAACGGATGCCCGGTCTTGTCGAACAGCGATTGCAGGGCATCGGCGTCGGTGGTGTAGCCGGTCTTGGTCCGCTTGGTCTTCGGCATCCCCAGCTCGTCGAATAGCACCACCTGCAACTGCTTGGGTGAGCCCAGATTGATCTGCTTGCCGATCACCGCATATGCGGCCTCAGCGGCGTCGCGGATCTGGTCGCCGAATTGGCTTTGCAGTTCGGTCAGTAGCCGCAAATCGACAGCGATGCCGGCGTTTTCCATGTGCGCGAGCACCTGCTGAACCGGCAGCTCCATCTCGGCCAGCAATGCCGTCGAGTCGATGCGGTCCAGCTCGGCGTCCAGCGCACCGGCCAGGTCCACCACGGCCCGGGCCCGCAGTATCAGGGTCTGGACAGCTTGCTCATCCACCCCGTCGATGTCGTCGAGAAGCGAAAGCTGTTGTTGCTCAGATGTTTCTGCGCGCAGCTCGCGACGCAGGTAGCGCAGTGAGAGGTCATCCAGGGTGAAGCTGCGCTGCCCCGGGCGCACTAGGTAGGCGGCCAGCGCGGTGTCGGAGGTGACGCCGTTCAGCGTCCACCCGCGCCCCGCGAGGTCATGCATGGCCAGCTTCGCCTCGTGCAGCGCTTTGGGTTTCGCGGGATCGGCCAGCCAGGCCGCCAGCGCGTCGTCGTCGTCGGGAGTCAACGTCGCGGTATCGATGTAGCCGCCGTCCCCGTCGGCGGCGGCGATGGCCAGCGCGGTGGCATCCCCGTCGTGGGGCAGATGGGTACCTACGACGGCCAGCCCGGACCGGCGCCCGTCGCTGGCGTGCTCGGTCAGCCATTGCCCGACCGTCCCGGCCTCCAGCGCACCGCCGCGCACATCAAAACCCTCGTCGACCTCGGGTTCGACCGCGGACAGGGTTTCAAACAACCGGTCGCGCAACACCCGGAACTCCAGGTCGTCGAACAGTCGGTGAATCTGGTCGCGATCCCACGGCTGCAGCCGTAGCGTGTCCGGGGTTTGCGCCAGCGGCACATCGCGAACCAGATCGGTGAGCTCTCGGTTGCGCACCACGCTGGCAAGGTGCGTCCGCAATGCGTCGCCCACTTTGCCGCGCACCGAGTCGACATTGTCGACCAACCCCTGCAGCGAGCCGTATTCGACGATCCATTTGGAGGCGGTCTTCTCCCCCACGCCGGGAATGCCGGGCAGGTTGTCGCTGGGATCGCCACGCAGCGCGGCGAAGTCGGGATATTGCGTGGGCGTCAGCCCGTACTTCTCAACGACGGCATCGGGGGTGAAGCGGGTGAGTTCGCTCACGCCTTTCCGCGGATACAGCACCGTCACGTCGTCGCTGACCAACTGCAGGGAGTCACGATCACCGGTGACGACCAGCACACGGTAACCCTCGTTTTCCGCCTGGGTGGCCAGCGTCGCGATGAGGTCGTCGGCTTCGAATCCCGGCTCCGCGAGCACCGTGATGCCCAGTGCGCCCAGCACTTCCTTGGTGATGTCGATTTGACCGTGGAACTCGTCGGGGGTCGACGACCGGTTGGCCTTGTACTCCGGGTAGCGCTCGGAGCGGAAGGTCTGCCGCGAGACGTCGAACGCCGCGGCGATATGCGTCGGAGACTCGTCGCGCAGCAGGTTGATCAGCATGGCGGTGAAGCCGTAAACCGCGTTGGTGGTCAGACCGCCCCGGGTCTTGAAGTTCTCTGCGGGCAGCGCATAGAACGCCCTAAATGCCAGCGAGTTGCCGTCCAGCAACATCAGCGTCGGCTTGGCTTGGTCTCCGCTGGCTTCAATCTCGGATGTTGCGGCAGGCACGGCTCTTACTCTAAGCACCCGGTGTGACGAGCTACGCGCCCTAACCATGCCGCCCGCAGAACTGCAACACGTTTCAGTTTTGGGTCTGGACTGGGTAGTCTGGCCGAGTGCCCGAGGTCACCAGCCAAGAACCGGCGATCGACGGATGGTTCGCCACCGATGACGGCGGCATCCCACATCTGATCGGCAGCAAGTGCCCCCGGTGCGGCACCTATGTGTTCCCGCCGCGCGAGAACAACTGCCCCAATCCGGCTTGCGCCAGCGACTCGCTAGAGCCCGTCGCATTGTCCACCCGGGGAACACTGTGGAGCTACACGGAAAACCGTTACCCCCCTCCTGCGCCCTACCCGGCCCCGGACCCCTTTGAACCGTTCGCCATCGCCGCGGTGGAGCTGGCCGACGAGGGCCTGATCGTGCTGGGCAAGGTGGTCGAGGGCACGCTGGCGGCCGACTTGAAGGTCGGCATGGAGATGGAGCTGACCACCATGCCGCTGTTCACCGATGACGACGGTGTGCAGCGCACCGTGCACGCGTGGAGGATCGCATGAGTACGCCCGAACCCCTGTACATCCTCGGCGCGGGGATGCACCCCTGGGGCAAATGGGGCCGAGACTTCACCGAATACGGTGTGGTCGCCGCGCGCGCCGCACTGGCGGAGGCCGGCCTGGACTGGCGGCAGATCCAGCTGGTCGCCGGCGCGGACACGATCCGCAACGGGTACCCGGGCTTCATCGCCGGGTCGACCTTCGCGCAGAAACTCGGCTGGAACGGCGTCCCGGTCAGCTCAAGCTACGCCGCGTGCGCCAGCGGTTCGCAGGCCCTGCAGAGCGCCCGCGCCCAGATTCTGGCCGGCTTCTGCGACGTCGCGCTGGTGATCGGCGCCGACACCACCCCGAAAGGGGCGTTCGCTCCGGTCGGCGGGGAACGCAAGAACGACCCCGACTGGCAGCGGTTCCACCTGATCGGTGCGATGAACCCGGTGTACTTCGCGCTGCTGGCGCGGCGCCGGATGGACCTCTACGGCGCGACCACCGAGGACTTCGCGCAGGTGAAGGTCAAGAACTCCCGGCATGGCCTGCAGAACCCGTATGCCCGCTACCGCAAGGAGTCCTCGGTCGACGACGTGCTCGCCAGCCCGGTGGTAGCCGACCCGTTGCGGCAGCTCGACATCTGCGCCACCTCCGACGGCGCGGCGGCGTTGATCGTGGCCAGCGCAAAGTTCGCTCGCCAACATCTCGGCTCGCTGGATGGGGTGCCCTCGGTCCGCGCGGTGAGCACGGTCACCCCGCGGTACCCGCAGCACTTGCCTGAATTACCAGATATCGCAACGGATTCCACCGCTGCGGTTCCGGCACCGAACCGGGTGTTCAAGGATCAGATCCTCGACGCGGCCTATGCCGAAGCGGGCATCGGGCCCGAGGATCTCAGCCTGGCCGAGGTCTACGACCTATGCACCGCGCTGGAACTCGACTGGTATGAGCACCTGGGGCTCTGCGCCAAGGGTGAGGCCGAGGCGCTGCTGCGCAGCGGTGCGACCACCATAGGCGGCAACATCCCGGTCAACCCGTCGGGTGGACTGGCGTGCTTCGGCGAGGCCATCCCCGCCCAGGCGATCGCTCAGGTCTGCGAGCTGACCTGGCAGCTGCGTGGTCAGGCCACCGGCCGACAGGTGGAGAACGCCACGGTCGGCGTTACCGCCAACCAGGGCCTGTTCGGCCATGGCTCGTCGGTGATCGTGGCCCGGTAGGGCGGCCTACTGCTCGAGTGTGCGTTAAGGTCCTTGAGCGTGCGCTGAGGGCGGGATTTAGGCGGATTCAGCGTCCTGAGCCCACGGTCGACGTCGTCACCGCACACTCGATCTCGCGGGCGGCTAGCCAGACTCCTCTTTGGGCGCGTCCGCGAGGGTTTCCAGGACGACTTCGGCCACTCGTTTCATCGTGGTCCGCCGGTCCATGGCGGCACGCTGAATCCACTTGAAGGCCTCGGGCTCGGCCATGCCCTGTTTGGTCTGCAGCAGGCCTTTGGCACGTTCGACGAGCTTGCGGGTCTCCAGCCGGTCCGACAACGTCGCCACTTCGTGTTCCAGCGCGGTGATCTCACTGAACCGGCTGACGGCCAATTCGATCGCCGGGATCAGGTCGCTGATGGTGAACGGCTTCACCAGGTACGCCATCGCCCCGGCGTCGCGGGCGCGCTCGACCAGGTCGCGTTGACTGAAGGCGGTCAGCACCACGATCGGCGCGAGGCGCTTGCTGGCAATTTCCGACGCTGCGTCGATGCCGTCGCGGCGCGGCATCTTGACGTCCATGATCACTAGGTCGGGCTTGTGCCGCTCGGCCAGTTCGACGGCTTCCTGGCCGTCGCCGGCCTCGCCGACGATTTCGTAACCCTCCTCTCGAAGCATCTCGGCCAAGTCCAGTCGGATGAGCGCTTCGTCTTCCGCGATCAGGACCCGGCACGGCACAGCGGCGTCGGTGTCGGTCGTGGAGCCTGTCATGACGGACATTGTGTCGTGGACGGCGGCAACCAGCGACGTCGGGGGCGCTGAGAACCGATGACCACGCCGATCCTCTATGGTGAGAGGCTCCTTTAAGGTAGGAGGCCGGATAAAGCCCTCGTATCCCAACTGGCAGAGGAAACGGACTCAAAACCCGTCCAGTGTGGGTTCGACTCCCACCGAGGGCACAGAAAACAGCAGGTCAGGACGGGTTAGGGCTGGACGGGACCGCCCGCAGCGACGCCCCCGTCCGCAGTGCGTC
>DATIOT010000554.1:0-3203 GCA_035472875.1 Mycobacterium sp. | reverse complement strand
GAAAACTTTTGGAACTTTTGGTTGACTAAGCCGGGAAATACCCTGGAACATTGCGCATCGACGGCCGCCATGCGGCCGGCAAATCTTCGTGCGATACGGAACCTGGACGCGGTCGCCCAGCTGGGACCGGATCTACGGGGCTGAAGGCTAGTCCCGAGCGTGCGCCAGGAAAAACAGTGCAATCGCTTCCGATGCGTCCAGAGCGCGGGTGGTGGACCCGATGATCGCCTTGGGCAGATATTGCTTGCCGCCAGGCCAGGTGTGTCCGCCGTTGTCGATCTGGTAGAAGACCACTTCGGTGGACGACGCACATGCCGTGGAATCAAAACGGTGAACGACGGTGCCGTCCCCGACGTTGGGTAACGCGTTGGCCGACGGATCGCCTTGGCACCCATTGGCGGTGCGCCACTTGTTCACCATGCTGGCGGCCGAGATGGAGCGGCTGAGTCCGCCACGGCCGCGCACCTTCCCGCCGTTGAACGGCACCAGCGGATCGGCGGTTCCGTGCGCCTCCAGAACGGACACCGGCCGCGACGGATTGCAGGCCACACCCGCGCCCAGGGTGCCCGCCACCGGCGCGACGGCGGCGAACACGTCAGCACGATCGCAGGCCAACTTGTTGGACATGAATCCCCCATTGGACATACCGGTGACGAAGACGTGCCCGGGAGCAACGCCGAAGTCATTGGTCAGCTTGCCCACCAACCCAACAAGGAATCCGACGTCGTCGAGGTGGCGGCGGTCCGCCGGCGAGGCCCCTCGCCCGTCAGCCCAGCTCTTGTCATAGCCGTCGGGATAGACCACCAGCAGGTTATTGGCGTCAGCAACGGCGTCGAAGTCGGTGAGACCCTGCTGCCCGGCTCCGGTACCCCCGCCACCGTGCAGGTTGAGCACCAGACCGGCGGCAGGACCCGGCGGCACATGCACCCTATAGGTCCGGGTCAGGCCGCCGAAACGAAACGTCCCGGGCTCATCTCGGGAGCTGGCCGCCGAGACTGGTCGCCCGACACACGCGACCAGAAAAACTGCGAGGACGCTGACCGACAGCAATCGCGCCCATGGCATGTCGTCAAGTTATCGATCGCACTAAGTTCAGCCCGCGGCGCCCTCTCGGCTTCGTCGCCCTCATCGATCCGCTGATCGTTTGCTTACGGGGTCACCCGACCACCGGAGCCGGCGGCTCAACGGAATGAATCGCGCCAGGCCTCAGTTCGGTGATGACGACACCGCGGCATAGCTGCTAGCAAATTCTTCCAAACTGCTGCCCAGCGGCTGTCACACACCGGAAGCTTGGATCAGTGTGATTTGATTCGGCACCGGGTCCCGATTGGATCGGCTCCGAGGTGACTTCGTTGCGCGTAGTCGCCTCACGCTGCGGTCCAAACCCATGCTGCAAGCGCACGATATGGGACCGGACATCTTGGTGTTCTTTCTCGCTCACCGACCTGGCCGGCGGATGAACAAAGGATGTACAACTATCCGCCGACCAGGAACGCGGTTGTCAACAATCGCAGTGCCCACGAGAATGTTCGCGGGAAAGCTGAAACTTTCGACGTTGGCGGCTTGATTTGGGCGTCAGCAAGTCACCTCACTTCAGGGAGCATCCAAATGGTTACCCGCCTTCTAGTCGCTGCTGCGATCGCGTTGCTTGGCCCGCTGGGAGCCGTCTCAACCGCTCGTGCCGACACTAATGACGACAAATTCCTGTCAATACTGAAGTCCCAGGGCATCACCGACCACGTGTCTCCGGCACACGCGATCGAGGCCGGTCACACGGTCTGCCAGAAACTGGACGGCGGCGCATCGCCTGCCGATGTGGCCAATGACGTGGTGAATAGCAGTAACATGCCTGCCTATCATTGCGGCTACTTCGTCGGCGCGGCCATCAAAGTGTATTGCCCGCAGTACATGCCTGAGGAGAAAAACTGACGGCAGACGTCGAGCTGGCAGGACGCAGAGGCCGACGGTACGAAGAATCCAAACAGTCGCTAGCACAACACTTTTAGTCAGCGGTGTCGTTCTCGCGCAGTTGGCTTAGTAACGCTGGCGTGCGCCGACCCTACCCCGTTCGGTGTTAGTTCTCGGCGGCTGACGAACTCACGACGCGACCCGGTGAGTGGATCGTCGAACTCGATGCGCTGCGCCAGCAACTGCAGCGGGACGCTGAAGTCGCCAGCCGGGACATCAATCACGTTGGGGTACAGTGGATCTCCCACGACCGGTATGCCCAGTGAGGCCATCTGCACCCGCAATTGATGGGTGCGTCCCGTTTGCGGCGTCAACCGGTACAGCCCGTCCGGCGATACGAGCTCGACCAACGTTTCCGCATTGGGTACACCAGGCCCGCAGACCGCCTGCAGCTGCCCCCGGCGCTTGATGATGCGGCTTCGGACGAGCCGCGGCAGCACCAGGTCCGGATCGACCGCCGCGCGCGCGAAGTAGGTCTTGTTCACCAAACCGCGGGCAAACAGCGTCTGGTACGCGCCGCGCAACTGCCGCCGAGTGGGGAACAGCAGCACTCCGGCGGTCAGCCGGTCGAGCCGGTGGGCCGGGCTCAGCTCGGGCAACCCGAGTTCCCGGCGCAGCCGCACCAGCGCGGTCTGCGCCACGTGCTGCCCCCTCGGCGTGGTGGCCAGAAAATGTGGCTTGTCGACCACCACGATGTCGTCGTCTTGCTGCAGCACCGTGATTTCAAAAGGTACAGGCACCTCATCGGGCAGGTCGCGATAGAGGTACACGCTGGAACCGGTGGGCAGCACGGTGGCGTCATCGACCACCGCGCCGTCCGCGTCGACGACTTCTCCGGCCAAGACCTTAGCGCGGGCCGGCTCGCCGAACCGTGCGGTCAGCTCGGCCAGTACCGGTCCGCCATATAACCGCACACGAGCAGGCCCCAATCCGTCGCGCACCGGAAGCGGGGCGGGTCTCACTTGAGCGGCACCGGCTCGAGAATCTCGGCGCGCGCCTCGGGTGCGCTGGCGCGCAGCATGTCGGCCGACACGTCGTCGGGCTGGGCCTGCGAAAGGATCTCGGCCTCCACCCGCGCGATGTAGTTCGCGACCTCACGATTGGTGTCCTCAGCGTTCCATCCCAGCACCGGAGCGACTACGTCAGCCACCTCCCGGGCGCATTCGACGCCGCGATGCGAGTATTCGATGGAGATCCGCATGCGGCGGGCCAGGATGTCCTCGAGATGCAGGGCC
>DATIOT010000553.1:0-5873 GCA_035472875.1 Mycobacterium sp. | reverse complement strand
TGTGCCGGGCCAAGAACCCCCATGAGACGCGATATTGGTATTACGCGCTGCAAACCTGCAGCCTCAACGAACACCGAACCGGGTCGGGCCAGCCGCTACTGAATCAGCGAATCCTCCGCGATGTTTCGGTCTGGACCGTGGCAGCACATGAACGGCGCCGGATTGCTGAGCTGCTTGGCGCACTCGACGACAAACTAGCGGCCAACGAACGGGTGATCGAGGCCGCAGAGAGTTTGATGGTCGCCACCGTCGAGTCGGTCTCCGATTACGCGCCGCTCGGTAGCCTGGCGGAACGGTCGACGGCATTGCTCAGCGTGGGCGAATTCGACGCCGTGGTCGCTCACTTCAGCTTTCCGGCGTTCGACCACGGTGCGAGACCTCAGCTCGTCTCAGCGAAATCCGTGCAGAGTGACAAGTTTCACCTGTCGGAGCCGTGCGTTCTGGTTGCCAAGCTCAATCCCAGAACTCCGCGAATCTGGAACGTGGTGAGTCTGCCTTCAGAAATGGCGTTGGCGAGCACCGAGTTCGTCGTGCTGAGGCCAAATGGTGTCGATACGTCGGCGCTGTGGTCGGCGGTACGGCAACGCGATGTTTCTGAGACACTGCGGCAGCGGGTCGCTGGGACCTCGGGGAGTCACCAGCGGATCCAACCGCGTGACCTTGTGGATGTTCGGGTGAGGGATGTCCGCCGTTTGACCCCCGCAGCGTCGCAGACCATCACGGGCCTTGGTGCGCTGTGTCACGCGCGACGTATCGAATCCACCCATTTGTCTGCCTTGCGCGACGGGCTGCTGCCGCTGCTGGTGTCGGGCAAGGTCCGGGTCAAGTAAGGTCCCGGTCGCCGGGCTAAGGTGAGCGCCGTGGCCGAGACCGCGCCGCTACGCGTGCAACTGATCGCCAAGACAGAGTTCCTGGCGCCGCCTGACGTGCCGTGGACCACCGACGCCGACGGTGGCTCGGCGCTGGTCGAGTTCGCCGGCCGGGCCTGCTACCAGAGCTGGTCGAAGCCCAATCCCAGGACCGCGACCAACGCCGCCTACATCAAGCACATCATCGACGTCGGTCACTTCTCGGTGCTCGAGCACGCGAGCGTGTCGTTGTACATCACCGGCATCTCGCGGTCGTGCACCCATGAGCTGATCCGGCACCGGCATTTCTCCTACTCGCAGCTGTCGCAGCGCTACGTACCGGAAAAAGATTCGCAGGTCGTGATGCCGCCAGGAATGGATGACGACCCCGAATTGCAGCAGATCCTGACCAAAGCCGCCGATGCCAGCCGTGCCACCTACACCGAACTGCTGGCCAAGCTGGAAGCCAAGTTCATGGCGGGCGAGCCCGCCGGGAGTAGAGCCATCCTGCGCCGTAAGCAGGCCCGCCAAGCCGCGCGTGCGGTGCTGCCCAACGCCACCGAAACCCGCATCGTCGTGACCGGGAACTATCGCGCATGGCGGCATTTCATCGCCATGCGGGCCAGCGAGCACGCCGACGTGGAAATCCGGCGTCTGGCCATCGAGTGTCTGCGCCAGCTCGCCGATATCGCGCCCGCGGTGTTCGCCGACTTCGAGGTCTCCGCCCTGGCCGACGGCACCGAGGTCGCCACCAGTCCTTTAGCCACCGAAGCCTGACCCGGCTCAGCGAGGACACAACCAGGCCAGCAGGTAAAAAGCTTGGTGCCGCCAGGTAGCCTGAATACCGTGAGTACCGTCGGATTCGACGCCCCGGCACGCCTGGGAACTCTGCTGACCGCGATGGTGACGCCGTTTCGCGCCGAGGGCGCTGTTGACAGAACCGCCGCGGCGCAACTGGCAAACCACCTGGTGGACGCCGGGTGCGACGGCCTGGTGGTCTCCGGAACCACCGGTGAATCGCCGACCACCACTGACGACGAGAAACTCGAGCTGCTACGTGTCGTGCTGGAGGCGGTGGGGGACCGGGCCCGTGTCATCGCCGGCGCGGGCACCTATGACACCGCTCACAGCGTCCACCTGGCCAAGGCCTGCGCGGCCGAAGGCGCGCACGGACTTCTGGTGGTCACCCCGTACTACTCGAAGCCACCGCAGGCCGGGCTGATTGCGCATTTCACCGCCGTCGCCGACGCGACCGAGTTGCCGGTGCTGCTCTACGACATCCCCGGGCGTTCGGTAGTGCCGATCGAGACCGACACCATCCACGCGCTGGCCTCACACCCGAATATCGTTGGCGTCAAAGACGCCAAGGCCGATCTGCATTGCGGTGGCCAGATCATTGCCGAGACTGGATTGGCCTACTACTCCGGCGACGACGCGCTGAATCTGCCCTGGCTGGCGATGGGTGCCACCGGCTTCATCAGTGTGATTTCTCACCTGGCAGCAGGTCAGCTCCGAGAGTTGTTGTCCGCCTTCAGTTCAGGAGATATCGGCACCGCCCGCAAGATCAACGTCGCCCTCGCCCCGCTGTGCAACGCGATGAGCCGCCTGGGCGGGGTGACGATGTCCAAGGCAGGCCTGCGCCTGCAGGGTATTGACGTCGGTGATCCCCGGCTGCCGCAGATGGCGGCAACGCCGGCGCAGATCGACGCCTTGGCTGCCGATATGCGTGCGGCCTCGGTGCTCAGGTGAGCCGGAGGGTGAGCCACAGGTGAACGAAGACCTCATCCCACCAGGGCCGCTGACCGCCGGTGGGTTGCGGGTCACCGCGCTGGGCGGCATCAGCGAAATCGGCCGCAATATGACGGTTTTCGAACACCTGGGCCGGCTGCTGATCATCGACTGCGGAGTGATGTTCCCGACTCACGACGAGCCCGGTGTCGATCTGATCTTGCCGGATCTGCGCCACATCGAAGACCGGCTCGATGATGTCGAAGCGCTGGTACTGACCCATGCGCACGAGGACCACATCGGGGCGATCCCGTTCTTGCTCAAGCTGCGGCCGGACATCCCGGTCGTCGGGTCGAAGTTCACCTTGGCGCTGGTCGCCGCGAAATGCCGCGAGCACCGCATCAAGCCGGTGTTCGTCCAGGTTACCGAGGGACAAAGCACCAGGCATGGCGTGTTTGAGTGCGAATACTTCGCCGTCAACCACTCCATCCCGGACGCGTTGGCCATCGCCGTCTACACGGGCGCGGGAACCGTTTTGCACACCGGCGACATCAAGCTCGACCAGCTTCCGCTCGATGGTCGCCCCACCGACCTGCCTGGCATGTCCCGGCTCGGCGACGCCGGTGTGGACTTGTTCCTCTGCGACTCGACCAACTCCGAGATTCCCGGCGTCGGGCCATCGGAAAGCGAGGTGGGTCCGACTCTGCACCGGCTGATCAGGGGCGCCGACGGACGCGTCATCGTGGCGTGCTTCGCCTCCAATGTGGACCGGGTGCAGCAGATCATCGATGCCGCAGTGGCATTGGGCCGGCGGGTGTCGTTCGTCGGGCGATCCATGGTGCGCAACATGGGGATCGCCCGCGAATTGGGCTTCCTGCGAGTGGCAGATTCCGACCTGATCGACATCTCGGCCGCCGAGATGATGGCGCCCGAGCAGGTGGTGCTGATCACCACCGGGACCCAGGGCGAGCCGATGTCGGCATTGTCGCGGATGTCACGCGGCGAGCATCGCAGCATCACGCTGACCGCGGGTGACCTCGTTGTGTTGTCGTCGTCGCTGATCCCCGGCAACGAGGAGGCGGTCTACGGCGTCATCGATGCTCTCTCCAAGATCGGGGCTCGAGTCGTCACCAATGCTCAAGCCCGGGTACATGTTTCCGGCCACGCGTACGCAGGTGAACTGCTGTTTCTCTATAACGGGGTACGACCGCGCAACGTCATGCCGGTGCACGGCACTTGGCGGATGCTGCGCGCCAACGCGAAGCTGGCGGCCGGCACCGGAGTGCCGCAGGACTCAATTCTATTGGCGGAGAACGGTGTCAGCGTGGACCTGGTAGCCGGCAAGGCTTCCATCGCCGGAGCGGTGCCGGTCGGCAAGATGTTCGTTGACGGTCTGATCACCGGCGATGTCGGCGATATCACCTTGGGTGAACGGCTCATTTTATCTTCCGGATTTGTCGCCGTGACCATTGTGTTAAAGCGCGGCACCGGGCGTCCGGCTGCTGCGCCACAACTACATTCGCGCGGATTCTCCGAAGATCCCAAGGCACTCGAGCCGGCCGTACGCAAGGTCGAGGCCGAGCTGGAATCCCTGGTCGCCGCCAACGTGACCGACCCGACCCGCATCGCGCAGGGCGTGCGACGCACCGTCGGTAAGTGGGTGGGCGAAACCTACCGCCGGCAGCCGATGATCGTGCCGACCGTCATCGAGATCTGAATAGATACTAGGTCTTCTCCGCGTAGGCCGACCATTCCAGCTGTGATGCCGGGAGTTTGCGGCCGGTGGGCTCGACATAGCGCTGCACAAACTCATCGGGCCCGGCCTGCTCCAGCAGGCGCCAGCCGTATTCGGCGATAAACCCGGCGACCTCATCGGGCTCTATGCCGAAATGCCACAGTTGCTGGCGCTGCCGGACGTTGCGATACAACGTCCGAGTCCCATACCGGTTCGTCCCGTCGATGAAGTCACGCCGGACATATGTGAACACCAACCGGCTGCCCGGTGCCGCCGCGCGGAGTCCCTCCAACGTTCGCCGGACAGCACCTTCGGTGAGGTATTGGGTCACGCCCTCGCAGATGAAAAACACGCGGTAATCGGTGCGATAGCCGTGTTCGGCCAACGCGGTGAGCAGGTCGTCGCGTTCGAAGTCCAGTGCCACCAACCGAACCGACAGTGGCGGCTCACCGAGCACCCGGCGCACCGTCTTGGCCTTCATCGCGATGTTGACCGGCAGGTCTACCTCGAACACCGGGATGCGGACCTGCCGAGTCAGCCGGTAGGGGCGGGTGTCCAATCCGGCGCCCAGGATCACAACCGCGTCGATAGCGTTGAGTGCTTCTTTGAGCTTGTCATCGATGAAGCGCTTACGGCAGGCCATGTTGACCCACAGCCCGCGGCCGGTGAACTCCGAGCCCCGGATCATGAGGCGGCGGGCCGGCCCCCACCGGGTCGCGCCGACGAGCCATCGCAGTGGTGCTGGCAGGAAAAGGTCGGAGAGGTCGTCGTCGACAAGACGGCGGCCGGGTGGCTCGTTTTGTTCGACGGCCGCCAGCACCATCGGGCCGAAGGCAGTCTGCGCCACGGGGTTTCGCGCCATCAGCTACCGCTTATTCACGCAGCCCGCATCGACCGGCAACGTGACGCCGGTGATGTAGCGAGCCTGGTCGGAGACCAACCACGCCACCGCGTTGGCGATGTCATCGGGCTGCAGAATCTGCACCGGCAGCGCGTTGCCCATGTCCGGCGGTGAATCGGATTGCTCGACCAGGTCGGTCAGCCACTGCCGGGTGAACTCGTTGTTGATCATTGGCGTGTCGACGCCCGACGGATGTATCGAGTTAACCCGAATGTTTTGCCGTGCGAGCAGATTCGCATATACCCGCATCAAACCGACGACCCCGTGCTTGGCGGCGGCATAGCCGATGGAGCCGGCATCGGCGCTGCCGACGCCGGCCAGTCCGGCGGCCGAACTGATCAGCACGATCGATCCGCCCGTGCTCTGCTTGGTCATGGTCGGTATCGCCACCTTGATGGTGTTGTAGACGCCGGTGAGGTTGACGTCGATGACGTCGCGCCAGCCGTCGTCACCGGATTGCATGGGAGCGATACCGGCGTTGGCGACCACGATGTCGAGCCGGCCGAATTCGTCAAGACCCGCCTGCAACGCGGCCGACAGTGATGCACGGTCACGCACGTCGCCCTGTTTGGCCACGATGCGAGCGCCAGTGTCTTCGACGAGCTTGACGGTGGCCGCCAGGTCTTCCGGGGTGGCCAGTGGATAGGGGACGCTGGCGATC
>DATIOT010000552.1:0-2045 GCA_035472875.1 Mycobacterium sp. | reverse complement strand
TCTGCCTTCGGCGACAATCTTGTCGAGGGTTGCCGCGGTCGCGGCCCGGTCACCGAGGTCGATAGCGTAAAACGGGCCCGGAAAGTTCGACGGTGCAGTCCGTGCGAGTCCAATCGGCACGTGCCCGTCAGCGGCGAGACGGTCTGCGACCGCCCGCCCGATACCCTTCGACGCCCCAGTGATCACCACTCGCCGTTTCGACATCACTTTCCCCTTTGTGGCCGCATACCTATTTGCCCGCGGCAACGCCGAGGCGCTGGTGTTTTATGCCGTGTTATAGGTCACCCTGCAGCGTAGAGCCCCCGACCGGTTACCAGGGGCAGGTCGAGGGTCGTCACGATACCCGGTGCGGCGGCCACCACCGCCGGGATCGCGTTGACGACCCGCATCGCGGTGGCGACCAGTCCGGCGTGGTTGTGATCGCCCTTGCGGCTGCTCAGGCAGATGTCCATGGCGTAGGAGGGTTCGCCGGTGATCTCGATACGGTACGAACCGCCGGGCTGAGCGGGCTGCGGCCAATCGGGGCACAGGTCCTCGCGCAACCGGGTTACATGTTCCAGGACGACAACGGGATCGCCATTGACCATTCCAAACACTTCGAACCGGAGCGCCGCCGCGCTGCCCTTGGGAATATGACCCGATGCGATGTCGAAGTCCTCGGGCGCCGGTTCCCGGACATACACTTCGGCGACCTCGTCGAGCGAAATGCCAAGGCCCGCAGCAAGTTGCCGAACCACCGATCCCCACGCCAAGCTCAGCACGCCGGTCTGCAACAGCATGGGGATCTCGTCGAGCGGCTTGCCAAAGCCCATTACGTCGAACATGACGACGGCGCTGTCGTAGGTGGCGTAGTCGACGATCTCCATGCACCGAATCTGCTGGATGTTCTGACAGGTGCCGGCCAATGCCAGCGGCAGTAGGTCGTTGGCGAAGCCCGGGTCGATCCCGTTGACATACAGACTCGAATTGCCTTCGCGCGCCGCATCTTCCAACGGGGCGATGAGCTCTTCTGGGATCACTTCCCACGGATACTGCAAAAAGACGGGGCCGCTGCCGACGATGTTGATCCCGGCTGATAAGACGCGCCGGTAGTCCTCTAATGCCTCAGGTAGCCGGTTGTCGGCCATCGCGTTGTACACGGCGCACCGCGGCCCGGTGGCGAGCACCGCGTCCAGGTCGGTGCTGGCCAGCACACCGGTCGAATCCGCAAGTCCGGCAAGCTCTGCCGCGTCCTTGCCCGCCTTGGCTTCCGATGACACCCAGACGCCGGTGAGTTCGAACTCCGGGTTGGTGATAAGTGCCCTCAACGCGTGGACGCCGACATTGCCGGTGCCCAGTTGGACGACGGGTATGGGCATGACTTGCTCCTTAGCGGTTGGGTTTCACAGGTCCGGGACGGGGATGTCGAGATTGGGGAAGGTCAGGCCGCCGTCGACTTCCAGCGTCTTGCCGGTCAGGAAACTGCCCGCCGGCGAGGCCAAATAGACTGCCGCAGCTGCGATGTCGACGGGATCACCAAGTCGGCGCATTGGTGTCACCTTCTCCATCGGCGCGCGCAGCTCATCGTTAGAGGCGACTATGTCCAGCGCCGAGGTGAGGATTGACCCCGGCGCGATGGCGTTGACGCGGATGCGTGGGCACAGGTCCAGCGCGGCCAGCCTGGTGTAGTGAGACAGCGCGGCTTTGGCGGTGCCGTAAGCGGCGAAACCACGTCCGGCCAGCCGGCCCATGGTCGAGGTGATGTTGATGACGCTGCCGCCACCGGAGTGCTCGAGCATCAACGGCACCGCCGCGACGGTCAACGCGTGGGCAGTGGCGACATTGAACGTGAATGCGTCCTTGAGGTCCTTGGTCGAGGTGGTCAGCAACGTGTTGGGCATCGTCCCGCCCACGTTGTTGACGACGATGTCGAGTTTTCCGAAAGCCTCGACGGCCTGACCGGCCAGTTCAGCAGTCGCTTCGGGATGCGCCAGGTCGGCGACGACGGTGTGAGCCCGGCGACCGGTCGCGCGGACCCGTTCGGCGACGGCATCTAGTTGGGATTG
>DATIOT010000551.1:0-3794 GCA_035472875.1 Mycobacterium sp. | reverse complement strand
GATGGCGCGGATGGGGTTGTCCAGCGAGAAGTCGCGAAATGGAACACCGGCTTCGATCATTTCCAGGACGAGCGCGGCGGTACCCACCTTGAGCATGGTGGTGGTCTCGCACATGTTGGAGTCGCCGACGATGACGTGCAGACGCCGGTACTTCTCGGCGTCGGCATGCGGCTCGTCGCGGGTGTTGATGATCGGGCGGCTACGGGTGGTGGCCGACGACACGCCCTCCCAGATGTGCTCGGCGCGCTGCGAGAGGCAGAACGTCGCGGCCTTCGGGGTCTGCAGCACCTTGCCCGCCCCGCAAATCAGCTGGCGAGTAACCAGAAAGGGCAAAAGCACATCGGAGATCCGGGAGAACTCGCCGGCCCGCACGATCAGGTAGTTCTCGTGGCAGCCGTAGGAGTTGCCCGCCGAATCGGTGTTGTTCTTGAACAGGTAGATGTCGCCGCCGATGCCTTCGTCGGCAAGGCGCTGCTCGGCGTCGACCAGCAAGTCTTCCAGCACCCATTCGCCGGCCCGGTCATGGGTAACTAGCTGCACCAGGCTGTCGCATTCGGCGGTGGCGTACTCAGGATGGCTGCCCACGTCGAGGTAGAGGCGGGCGCCGTTACGCAAGAAAACGTTGGAGCTGCGGCCCCATGACACCACCCGGCGGAATAGGTAGCGGGCAACCTCATCCGGGCTGAGCCGGCGATGGCCGTGGAATGTGCAGGTGACACCGAACTCGGTCTCGATGCCCATAATTCGCCGCTGCACGTATTTGAGGGTACTGGTTGTCTGACCCCGACGGTGAAGAAGCCGCGCCACGCATGCGATTAGGTCAATCGTCGGGTGTTTTGGGCGGACGCGAACGCGCGCGCCGATTGGATACAGCCGGGACTAGTCCGAAGAATCGCCGTCAGAATCCGACGCTTCGCCGCCGGAGTCCGAGCCCTTCGAACCCACTTCCAGCAGGGCTTCCAGAGTAGAGCGGCCAATCCGCCGAAATGCGCGCCGCGGCCGGCTGGCATCCAGGATGGCCACCTCCAGGCTGGCCACATCGAGGGAGGGCTGATCACCATTCGAGGCGTCTGCACTGCCCGCCCGCAACGCATCCACCGCAATGTGCAAAGCGTCGCGCAGGTCGGCGTTCTCGGCGTAGGACTCCTTGAGCGCGTTGGCGATGGGCTCCGTCGTGCCACCCATCACCACAAAATGCGGCTCGTCGGCAATCGACCCATCGTAGGTAATCCGGTACAGCTCAGGTGGTTTCGTCTCGCCGTAGTGCGCGACCTCAGCGACGCACAACTCGACCTCGTACGGTTTGGCCTGCTCGGTGAAGATGCTGCCCAACGTCTGGGCGTAAACGTAGGCCAACTGCCGGCCGGTGACGTCGCGGCGGTCGTAGGCGTAGCCCCGCGTATCGGCGAACTGGATCCCGCCTCGTCGCAAATTGTCGAATTCGTTGAACTTGCCCGCGGCGGCAAAGCCGACGCGATCGTAGAGCTCGCTGATCTTCTGCAGTGACCGCGACGGGTTCTCCGCGACGAACAGCACACCACCCGCGTAGGCCAGCGCCACCACGCTGCGGCCCCGCGCAATGCCCTTGCGCGCGAGCTCGCTGCGCTCGCGCATCGCCTGCTCAGGCGAGATGAAGTACGGAAAACTCACTTCTCACCCCGCGGCTCACCGTCGGAACCGAAAGTGTTGGCGCGCGAACGGCTTTCGATGACTTCCCGAGCCAGTTCGGCGATGCGGCTCTCGGGCACGTCGACCGCCCCCTCGGCGCCGATGGTGACCGCCGTTGGGTAGATGCCACGGACCAGATCCGGTCCGCCGGTGGCGGAATCGTCGTCGGCGGCGTCGTAGAGCGCCTCCACCACGACCCGCAGCCCGGAGTCGACATCGGTGACCTGTGAATACAACTTCTTCATTGAAGACTTCGCGAAGATCGACCCCGACCCCACCGACTGATAGCCCTCTTCCTCGATGTTCCAGCCCCCGGCAGCGTCGAACGAGACGATCCGGCCAGCGCTTTCCGGATCGGCCGCATGGATGTCGTAACCCGCCAGCAGCGGCAGGGCCACCAGCCCCTGCATGGCGGCCGCCAGGTTGCCGCGCACCATGATCGCCAGCCGGTTCACCTTGCCCGCAAAGGTGAGCGGCACGCCCTCGAGCTTCTCGTAGTGCTCGAGTTCCACCGCGTAAAGCCGGGCGAATTCAACGGCGATCGCAGCAGTGCCGGCGATGCCGGTCGCGGTGTAGTCATCGGTGATGTACACCTTGCGCACGTCGCGCCCCGCGATCATGTTGCCCTGCGTGGAGCGCCGGTCGCCGGCGATGACGACACCGCCGGGGTATTTGAGCGCGACGATGGTGGTGCCATGCGGAAGTTGGCCGCCTCCGCCTCCTGGATGTCCGCCGCCGGTGAGGCTTGCTGGTAACAATTCCGGCGCCTCTCGACGCAGGAACTCAGCGAACGAGGACAGGTTTACAGCGGACGTTCCGGAAGTTGCCGAGTGGGTGGGCAGGCGATCAGAGAACGGCCAGGTCACTGTCCGCCCTTTTGGACGTACGCACGGACGAAGTCCTCAGCGTTCTCCTCAAGGACGTCGTCAATCTCGTCGAGCAGATCGTCGGTCTCCTCGGCTAGCTTCTCGCGGCGCTCTTGGCCCGCAGCTGTGGCACCGGTGACGTCGTCGTCGTCACCGCCGCCACCGCCACGCTTGGTCTGCTCCTGAGCCATCGCCGCCTCCTGCTTCCTCTGGGCCTTTTTAAATGGCTTGTTTGATAGTCAAGCCACGCGCCCGCTGGTCTTTCTCTACCCTACCGGTCAACCCCGACGTTTCTGGGGTTAACGGTGTTTAGCTGGTCAGTTGTTCCACCAGCTCGACGGCACTATTCACCGAATCCAGCAGCGCTCCGACATGCGCTTTACTGCCGCGCAGCGGCTCCAGCGTCGGGATACGCACCAGCGAATCGCCGCCCAGGTCGAAAATCACCGAGTCCCAGCTGGCCGCGGCGATATCGGCCCCGAACCTGCGCAGGCATTCACCGCGGAAGTACGCGCGGGTGTCCGTCGGCGGGTTGTCGACCGCGTTGAGCACCTGGTGTTCGGTGACCAGACGCTTCATCGAGCCGCGTGCGACCAGCCGGTTGTACAGGCCCTTGTCCAGCCGGACATCGGAATATTGCAGGTCGACGAGGTGCAGCCGCGGCGCCGACCAACTCAGGTTTTCTCGCTGCCGGAAACCCTCGAGCAGCCGCAGCTTGGCCGGCCAGTCCAGCAGCTCAGCGCAGTCCATCGGGTCGCGCTCGAGCTGGTCGAGCACGTGCGCCCAGGTCTCCACGATGTCGGCCGCGCGCGGGTCGCGGTCGCGGCTGTCGACCAGCTTTGCCACCCGATCGAGGTAGATCCGTTGCAACGCAAGACCGGTCAGTTCGCGACCGTCGACCAGGGCCACAGCGGCCCGCAGCGACGGATCACGGCTGATCGCATGGACGGCGTGCACCGGCCGGGCCAACGCCAGGTCGGCCAGGTCTATCCCGTGGGCTGGACCCTCTTCGATCAAATCGAGCACCAGCGCCGTGGTGCCCAGCTTGAGATAGGTAGACGTCTCGGCAAGGTTGGCATCGCCGATGATGACGTGCAGCCTGCGGTACCTGTCGGCGTCGGCGTGCGGTTCGTCGCGGGTGTTGATGATGCCGCGTTTGAGCGTGGTCTCCAGCCCGACCTCGACCTCGATGTAGTCCGAGCGCTGAGACAGCTGGAAGCCGGGCTCGTCACCGGAGGGCCCGATGCCGACCCGGCCGGA
>DATIOT010000550.1:0-8652 GCA_035472875.1 Mycobacterium sp. | reverse complement strand
GGTGCGGGTCGCGACCGTACAGCACCCGCACGTGCAAGGCAATACGGGCATTGTTGGCCAGCGTCTCGAAAACGTGGCGGTTGACGACGGTGTGATACGGCACCCCGCTACCCGCAACAGTGAAGTGCCGCAAGTGATCCGGCTCGCCGGTGTGCACGCAGTAGGGCCTACCCGACACATCGACTATTGCGTGCGCGAGCGCCTCATCCATCGGGATGAAGGCGTCGCCGAACCGCCGGATGCCCGTCTTGTCGCCGAGCGCCTGCCCCAGCGCCTGACCGAGCACAATCGCGGTGTCCTCGATGGTGTGATGCGCCTCGATCTCGACGTCGCCCTTGGTGCGCACCGTCAGATCGAAGCTGGCGTGAGTGCCCAGGGCCGTCAGCATGTGGTCGTAGAACGGCACCCCGGTGTCGACGTGGACCTGCCCGGTGCCGTCGAGGTCGAGCTCGATGACGATGTCGGATTCACGCGTGCGGCGCTCGATACGCGCACGGCGGGTCGCAATGGTGGTCACGGTGCTCCTACGGGGCTAGGGGTGGCTGGGGCCAATTCGGTGGTGGCGAGCTGGGCGCTGGCTCGCAGGAACGCATCGTTCTCGTCGGTCAGGCCCGTGGTGGCGCGCAGGTACCCCGGAATCCCGACGTCGCGGATCAAGATGCCGGCGTCCAGATAGCGCTGCCAGGTGGCCGGCGCGTTGGCGAATTCTCCGAACAGCACGAAGTTCGCGTCGCTCGGGATGACCCGAAAGCCCATGCGGGTCAGCGCTGTTGTGACGCGTTCGCGTTCGGCGATCAGGGTGGCCACGCTGCCCAGGGTGTCGTCGGCGTGTCGCAGCGCGGCCCGGGCCGCGGCCTGAGTGAGCGACGACAGATGATAGGGCAACCGCACCAGCAGCATCGCGTCGATCACCGCCGGCGTGGCGACCAGATAACCGAGCCTGCCGCCGGCGAATGCAAATGCCTTGCTCATGGTGCGGGTGACGACGAGCCGCGTCGGGTACTCCTCGACGAGTGCCACCGCACTGGGCTGTGCGGAGAACTCACCGTAAGCCTCGTCGACGATCAAGATGCCCTGTACCACGTCGAGCAGCCGTCGCAGATCCGGCAGCGAAACACTTTGTCCGGACGGGTTGTTGGGGCTGGCGATGAACACCACGTCGGGCCTGCGGTCGGTGATAGCCGCGACGGCGGCATCGACATCGAGGCTGAAGTCATCGGCACGCACGGCTTCGAGCCATTCGGTGTGAGTGCCGTCGGAGATGATCGGGTGCATTGAGTAGGACGGCACAAACCCGATCGCGCTGCGCCCCGGCCCACCGAACGCCTGCAGCAGCTGCTGCAGGATCTCGTTGGAACCATTGGCAGCCCAAAGGTTTTCCACACCAAGCCGGGTGCCGGTTTGCGCGGTGAGATAGCCGGCCAGATCACGACGCAGCGCCACCGCGTCTCGGTCGGGGTAACGGTGCAGATCTGCCGCCGCCTCCTGCACCGACCGCACGACGTCGTCGACCAGTGCTTTGGTGGGCGGGTGCGGGTTCTCGTTGGTGTTCAGCCGCACCGGAACCGCCAATTGCGGGGCGCCGTAGGGCGACTTGCCACGCAGGTCGTGGCGCAGCGGCAGGTCCTCGAGCGTCGGCCGCTGTCCGGATGCGCCGAGTGCGGTCATCGCTCGAACCTCCGCCGTACCGCTTCACCGTGCGCCGGCAGATCTTCGGCCTTGGCCAGCGTGATCACGTGTCCGGTGACGTCTTTGAGCGCCGCCTCGGTGTAGTCAACGACGTGGATGCCGCGCAAGAAGGTCTGCACCGACAGGCCGCTGGAATGCCGGGCGCACCCCGCGGTCGGCAGCACGTGGTTAGATCCGGCGCAGTAGTCGCCGAGGCTTACCGGCGCCCACGGGCCGACGAAAATGGCTCCGGCCGAACGTATTTGACTGGCGACGCGCGGTGCATCGACCGTCTGGATCTCCAGGTGTTCCGCGGCGTACGCGTTGACGACCTGGACGCCGGCGTCCAGATCGTCGACCAGAATGATCGCCGATTGGCGTCCGCTCAGTGCGGCGGTCACCCGTTCGCGGTGCACCGTGGTCTGCAGCTGGGCAGCCAATTCGGTTTCGGTGGCCTCGGCAAGGTCCACGCTTGGGGTGACCAGCACGCTGGCGGCCATCTCGTCGTGTTCGGCCTGGCTGATCAAGTCGGCGGCCACGTGCGACGGATGGGCGGTGTGGTCGGCGAGGATGGCGATTTCGGTCGGCCCGGCTTCCGCGTCGATACCCACCCGTGAGCGGCAAAGCCGTTTGGCGGCGGTGACGTAGATATTGCCGGGCCCGGTGATCATGTCGACTGGCGCCAGTTCTGCGCCGTCGGTGTCGGTGCCGCCGTAGGCCAGCAATGCCACCGCCTGCGCACCGCCCACGGCCCATACCTCGTCGACTCCCAATAGCCGGGCCGCGGCCAGGATCGTCGGATGTGGCAAGCCGTCAAAGCGGGCCTGCGGTGGGCTGGCCACCACCAGCGAGTCGACACCGGCGGCCTGCGCCGGCACCACATTCATCACCACGCTGGACGGGTAGACCGCATTGCCGCCGGGCACATACAGGCCCACCCGCTCGACGGGAACCCACCGCTCGGTGACCGTCGCGCCCGGGCCGAGCGTAGTGGTGACGTCGGTGCGGCGCTGGTCGGCGTGCACGGCGCGGGTCCGCTCGATCATCACCCGTAGCGCGTCCCGGACGTCGACGTCCAATCCGGCCAGCGCCGCCTGCAGCGCGACGTCGGGTACGCGCACGGCCGGGGGCCGCACGCCGTCGAACGATGCCCCGAATTCCAAAGCCGCCTCGGCCCCGCGCTCGGCGACGGCCTGCACGATCGGGCGCACCTGCGGCAACACCGTCTCCACATCGGCGCCACCACGCGGCAGGGCGGCCCGCAACCGGGCAGCCGTCAGCTCCGTGCCCCGCAGGTCAACGCAGGCCATCAGGGGTGGCGGCGTGGTAGTCACAGAGACCATTGTCCCAGAGGAGCTCAAGTCGATATCCGACCGGTACAGTGCCGGTGCGGGCCCATACCCGCGTTTGCATCCGCGTTTATTACAGGGAGCCGCTATGTCCGCAAAGGATCACCCGAATAACGCCCCGGGCATCCCGATGTTGTATCCACCGTGGTTTGAGAACTTTCAGGTCAAATACATGAACCCGGCGCTCAAACCGATCGCGCGCTACCTGCCCGGAACGGCAACCATCGAGCATCGCGGTCGCAAGTCCGGCAAGCCGTACAAGACCATCGTGACCGCGTACCGCAAGGGCAACCTGCTGGCCATCGCTCTGGGCCATGGGAAGACCGACTGGGTCAAGAACGTGCTGGCCGCCGGTGAGGCCGACGTGCACCACGCCCGCCGCCAGGTGCACATCACCAACCCCCGGATTCTGCCCGCCGGCTCCGACGGCGAGGGGCTGCCCTGGCTGGCGCGGTTGCAGTTGCGCCGCATGGCGGTATTGGTCAGCGATATCGCCTGAGCCGGGACGCCTAAGCCCTGGTGAAGACCGTCTTGCCGGTCATCGTCGGCCACGCCGACGGGGCGTCCTCCCACGGAACGACACGGTCGACGGCCGGCGACAGGTCCAATCCCTCGGCGAGCAGCTCGATCACCTGTGGGATCACGGTGCGCGCACTGACGCGTCCGGTTATGAACTGCACTCCGCGGGTGTACATCGGCAGCAACGGCATTTCGACCTTGTATTCGGGGTAAATCCCGGTGTCGGTACACACGCCGTCTGCCCAGGTCGCACGCAGGGTCGACGCGAGCAGCGCCGAGTCGCCGCTCGTGTGCACGGTGACCGGATACGGGTCCCACGCCTTGTCCGGCTTTGCCCGGTCGTGGACCACCGCCCCGAGTTTCTCGGCTGCCGCCAGCCGCTGGGCGTCGGTGTCGAGATAGTCGACGTGGGCTCCCAGCGCCGCCGCGATCGCCGCCGCGTACAGCCCGATCGATAGCCGGCCGACGACAAGAACACGGCGGTCGGCCGAATCGAGCCCGGCCAGTTCGGCCGCATATGGCCCGACCGCCCGCCAGCCGTCGGGAATGTTGTCCGACAAGGACGCGATTGCAATGGGATCGACCATGTCGGGGACGGGGATCAGCATCGCGTCGGCGTAGGGCACCAGCACCAGATCCGACATGAAGCCGCCACCATCCAACCCGGCAATCGGGGCCATACCGTACATCGCCATCAGCGGCATCGAGCCGCATGAACCGGTCACGCCGCGGCGGCATTCGCGACAGGTTCCGCAGCTGATCTGAAACGGCACCACCACCCGGTCGCCCACCTGAACGTCGCCCACATCGTCACCAACGGCGACGACCTCGGCCAGCCCCTCATGCCCTACGGCATAGCCCGGCTGCAGTGGCAACCGTCCACGGCAGACCGCGACATCCAGGTCACAACAGGCCACCATCAGCGGCCGAACCAGCGCTTGTTCCGGCGCGGTGATTTGCGGGTCGGGCACCTCGCGCCATGCGTAGCGCCCGGCTTCTTCGAAAGTTAGCTGCCTCATCTCAGCATTCTTGAGTGATCATTCAAGTATTGTCAATACTTATGCCGAGACCCGATCGCAGCCGTGCGGCACTCATCGACAACGCCGCCACCTTGTTCCGGCGCCAGGGCTACGCGGCGACCGGACTCAACCAGATCCTCGACGAAGCCGGCGTCAAAGCCGGTTCGCTGTACCACCACTTCCCGCAGGGCAAACAAGAGTTGGCCGCCGCGGTCGTCGACACCGCGGGCGCCGGCATCGAACAACTGCTGCGTCGATTCCTGGCCACCCACCGGTCGGTGGCCGACATCGTCGATCGCTGGATCGACCTGTTGGTGGCGGGGCTGGCCGGCGACCACCGCGATGGCTGCCCAATCGAGCCGATCGCCACCGAATCGGTGAACGCGAGTCCCTTGGTCCGCGCAGCCTCGGCACGCGCGTTCAAGGGTTGGTGTGTGGCGATCGAGGAACGGCTGCGGTCGGAAGGCTGGTCCGCGGCGGAGGCGCAGCAGGGTGGGATCGCAGTGATCTCGCTGATCGAGGGAGCGCTGATCCTCTCCAAGATTTCCGGTGATGCGGCCGCGCTCACCGCCGCCAAACCCGCAGCACGCTCATTGCTGCGCGGCTAAACCTACATATCAAGGCCGATGTCAAGCGCGCGTACCGAGTGGGTCAGCGCACCGACGGCGAGGTAGTCCACACCGGTCGCGGCGTAGGTCGCGGCGGTCTCCAGGCTGAGTCCGCCGGACGACTCCAGCAGCACGGTGGGCGCGCGGGCGTTCCGACGCTGCACGGCCGTCTGTGTCTGCCACACCGCGAAGTTGTCCAGCAGTATCAGCTCGGGCTTTTCGGCCAGCACCGCGTCGAGCTGCTCGAGTGAGTCCACTTCGACCTCGCACGGCAGATCGGGCGCGGCGTCGCGTACCGCCCGCAGCGCGTCGACTACCGATCCGGCAGCCGCCACATGGTTGTCCTTGATCAATGCGGCGTCGCCCAGCCCCAGCCGGTGGTTGACACCGCCGCCGACCCGCACCGCGTATTTCTGCAGCGCACGCAGGCCGGGCAGCGTTTTGCGGGTATCACGAACCTTGGCCTTGGTGCCGCTGACGGCGTCGACCCAGGCCGCCGTCACGGTGGCGATGCCCGACAGGTGGCAGATGAGGTTCAGCATGGTCCGCTCTGCGGTCAACAGGCCCCGGGTCTCTGCACGCACCGTCAGTAGCGGCTGGCCCGATTGCAGTCGGGCTCCGTCCTCGACGCGGTCCAGCACTTGGTAATCGCTGGCACCGAGCACCTCGTCGAGTACCAACAATGCGACGTCCACCCCGGCGATCACGCCCGGCTCCCGCGGCACCATTGATGCCGTGGCCAGTGCCGCGGCGCGCACCGTCGCCAGCGTGGTGATGTCGGGCCCGTAGCGCAGATCCTCTTTGAGACCGCGACGAATGGTTTCTTGGGCGGCGCTGCGTTCGCAGTCGGACAGCGTCATCAACAAACCGCCGCCAACGCCTCGGCGCACACCGCGTCACCGGCGAGCCGGAGCATGATGCTGCGGGCTTGGTTCGGCGCGGCATCCGGGTACTCCTCGCGGTGGTGACAACCCCGGCTTTCGTTGCGTGCCAACGCCACAGCGGTCACCGCCTGGGCGGTCAGCGTCAACGCCACGTCCTCGAAATCGCGACGGCTGGTCACGTTGCGAACCCCTGCTGCCGACAGGGTGTCAGACAATTCCTGCAGACCGACGCCGTTGCGCACCACCGAAGCGTGCCGGGTCATCGCGCGTTGCAGTTTGTGACGCTTTCGCGCGGTGTGGGTGATCGGCTCGGGCACCGTCGCGCGTGAACGCCCGGCTGCCGTCGCATGTGCGGCCGCGCCTCGTCCGGCGCGGCCACCGACCACCAGACCTTCCAACAAGCTGTTGGACGCCAAGCGGTTTGCACCGTGCATCCCGGTGCGGGCCACCTCGCCCGCGGCGAACAGCCCGGGCAGCTCGGTTTGGCCGTACACATCGGTGACGACGCCGCCGCAGCTGTAATGCGCCCCTGGAATGACCGGAATGGGTTGACGCACCGGGTCGATGCCGGCGGACCGGCACGCGGCGGCGACGGTCGGGAAACGGGTCTCGAAGTCCCCGATGCCGCGCGCGTCAAGGTAGACGCACGGATCGCCAGTGGCCTTCAAGCGGGCATCGATGGCCGCGGCAACGACGTCGCGTGGCGCCAGGTCGCCCATTGGATGAATGCCGGAGGTTATCGAATTGCCTTGTCTGTCAAGCAATATCGCACCCTCGCCGCGGATGGCCTCGGTGACCAGCGGCCGCCGATTGCCGGCCCCCAGGCCGGCACCGGCACTGTAGAGCATGGTCGGGTGGAACTGGATGAACTCGAGATCGCTGACCGCGACACCGGCCCACAACGCCAACGCGATTCCGTCGCCGGTGGACCCGTCGGGATTGGTGGTCGCGCTGTAGAGGTGACCGAGCCCGCCGGAGGCCAAGATCACCGAGGGCGCGCTGATGATCCCAATCCCGTTTGGGTTGCCCACGGACACCCCGGTCACCGCGGTGTCGTCGTGCAGCACTCGCAGCGCCACGTGGCTGGTGCGGATGTCCAGCATGCGCGCGGCGTGGTCGAGCGCGCGCTGGACCTCGGCGCCGGTGGCGTCACCACCGGCGTGCACGATGCGTCGCCGCGAGTGTCCGCCTTCACGCGTCAATGCCCAACGGCCAGGGACTGATTCGTCGAAGCGCGCTCCATCGCCCACCAATTCGGACACCGCGCGGTAGCCGTCGGCGACGATCGAGCACACCGCGTCGGGATCGCACAGGCCCGCGCCCGCGGCGAGGGTGTCGGCGACATGGGCATCCACCGAGTCTGGGTTTTCTGGGTTGTCGGGCAAGACCACCGCGATGCCCCCTTGCGCGTAGTGCGTCGCGGTCACCCCCCGCGTCTGGTCGGCCTTACTCAGGACGACGACACTGCGGCCGGCGCGATGGGCGGCCAGCGCAGCGGCCAATCCTGCGACGCCGGTGCCGACCACGACGACGTCGGCCGTATCCGTCCAAGCGGGACCGGCCATCATTCGCCGCCGCCCGGTTGCCCGATTTCGATCATCCGCTGCACACTGCGGCGGCCCGCCGCCGCGATTTCCGGGTCGACGTGAACTTCGTCGGCACCCTCTACCAGGCAGCGCAACAGGGCCGCGGGGGTGATCATCTTCATGTACTTGCACGACGCGCGGTCGTTGACGGCGCGGAAATCGACTTGCGGTGCAGCCCGGCGCAATTGGTACAGCATGCCGACCTCGGTGGCGACCAGAACCTTGCGGGCGTGCGTCTGGTTGGCGGCCTCGAGCATGCCGCCAGTGGACAAGATCTTTACCCGGTCCTGCGGAAAGGCGCCTTCGCCGGCGAGGTACAAAGCCGAAGTGGCACAACCGCATTCCGGATGCACGAACAATTCGGCATCGGGATTGGCACGGGCCTGGTCGGTGAGTTCGTCGCCGTTGATCCCGGCGTGGACGTGGCATTCGCCGGCCCACACATGCACGTTCTTGCGGCCGGTCACGCGACGGACATGGGCGCCGAGGAATTGGTCGGGGCAGAACAGCACCTCGCGATCGGGGTCGATGGACTCGACCACGTCGACCGCGTTGGACGAGGTGCAGCAGATGTCGGTGAGCGCCTTCACCGCCGCCGTGGTGTTGACGTAGGAGACGACGACGGCGCCGGGGTGCTCGTCCCTCCAGGCGCGCAGCTCGTCGGGGGTGATGGAGTCGGCCAGCGAGCAGCCGGCCCGCTGATCCGGGATCAACACGGTCTTGTCCGGGCTCAGGATTTTGGCGGTCTCGGCCATGAAGTGCACGCCGCAGAACACGATGGTGCCCTCGGGTGCATCGGCGGCGATCCGCGACAGTGCCAGCGAATCACCCACGTGGTCAGCGACGTCCTGGATGGCCGGCAGCTGGTAGTTGTGCGCGAGCACGGTGGCATTACGCAGGTCTGCGAGTCGGCGAATCTCGGCTGCCCATTGCGCATCACCGGCCACACCCGTGTAGCCGGTGGGTGAATCGGTGATGCCGGCAACCATGTCGTCCGCGAGCGTGTCCATGCGATTCAA
>DATIOT010000549.1:0-11645 GCA_035472875.1 Mycobacterium sp. | reverse complement strand
GGCAAAACGTCTACCCCATGACGCTGTTGGGGACGTTCTCGCCGTACATGGTCGTGCACCGCAGCTCGGTGGTGAAGATCGACCCGTCGATCCCGTTTGAGGTGGCCGCCCTGGTTGGCTGCGGCGTCACCACCGGCTACGGTTCCGCGGTCCGCACCGCCGACATCCGGCCGGGTCACGACGTCGCCATCGTCGGTGTCGGCGGGGTCGGCATGGCAGCACTGCAGGGTGCCGTCAACGCCGGCGCCCGCTACGTCTTCGCGATCGACCCGGTGGAGTGGAAGCGTGATCAGGCTCTGAAGTTCGGCGCCACCCACGTCTACCCGGACATCAACGCCGCGCTGATGGGCATGGCTGAGGTCACCTACGGTCTGATGGCCCACAAAGTCGTGGTCACAGTCGGCGAGCTCCTGGGCGCCGACGTCGACAGCTATCTGAACATCACCGCCAAGGGCGGTACCTGCGTGCTGACCGCTATCGGCAGCCTGCTGGACACCAACGTGACCCTGAACCTGGCGATGTTGACCCTGATGCAGAAGAACCTGCAGGGCACCATCTTCGGCGGCGGCAATCCGCAGTACGACATCCCACAACTGCTGTCGATGTACAAAGCGGGCAAGCTCAACCTGGACGACATGATCACTCGCCAGTACCGGCTCGAGCAGATCAACGACGGCTACCAGGACATGCTGAACGGCAAGAACATTCGCGGCGTAATCCGGTACACGGACGCTGACCGGTAAGCGCCACAAGTCCTGAGTGGACCGCTTTCCGCACCTGTTGGCGCCGGGACGAATCGGCGCCATGACGGTGCGCAACCGGTTCGTCATGTCTCCCATGGAGACGATGTACGGCACCCCGGACGGACTACCGTCGCAGCGCACCCGGGACTACTTCGCCGCCCGTGCTAAAGGCGGTGTTGGGCTAATCACGTTGGGCGCCACTGGAGTCGACAATCATCACCCCGAGACTCCCGGTGGCCTGCATCTGGCCACCGACGATGCGATCGACGCCCATCGTGCGCTGGTGGAGGTGGTGCACGAACACGGCGCCAAGATCCAGCCCCAGCTCGTGCACGCCGGGCCCGACGGCCTGGGGCCGGAGATGTTCGGGGTCACGTCCTTGGGACCCTCGGTGATCCCCTCCTATCTCACCGGCGGTCCGTCGACCGAGATCAGCAAGCCGCAGCTCTGCGAGGTGTTCGACTTGTTCAACGCCGCGGTCCGGCGGGCCGCCGAGGCAGGATACGACGGAATCGAGCTTCACGCCGCACACGGCTACATGTTGCTGGGCTCTTTCCTTGCTCCGCAACGTAATCGGCGTACCGACGAGTATCGGGGCGACTCGATGCGCGGTCGAATCCGGGTGGTGCTGGAGGCGCTGGGCGCAATTCGATCCGAGATCGGCGACGCCCTGCCGATCACGTTGCGGATCTCCGGTTACGAACGGGTCGCCGGAGGGCGGCCGATTTACGAAACAGCGCTGGTGGCATCCGAACTCGTAGCCGCCGGCGTGGACGCGTTCCACGTCAGTGGCGGCGTGATCGATCGGCTCGTCACAGGCATGGTCAACAGTGCCGATGACGGCGACGAAGTCAACGTCGGCGCCGCCGCCGCGGTCAAGCAGGCGGTCGATGTGCCGGTGATCGCCGTCGGCCGGATCCACGATCCGGCCCGAGCCGAACAGATCCTGGCGGATGGGCGCGCCGACTTCATCGCGATGGGACGTCCGCTGCTGGCCGATGCCAACCTGCCCCGCAAACTGCTGTCCGGGCAGGCGAATCGGGTTCGCAAGTGCATCTCCTGCGAAAACTGCATTGACGCAATGGAACAGCGTTTCTCCGTCGACTGTGCTATTAATCCCCGCACCGGCAAGGAGCGCGAACTGGCGGAGTCTCGCGCCGATCGCGCCAAGCGCGTGGTGGTGATCGGCGGCGGGCCGGCCGGGCTGGAGGCCGCCCGCGTGGCCGCCAAACGCGGCCACCATGTCACGCTTTTCGAGCGCAACGGCCAACTCGGCGGCGCTTTGCGCTGGGCGTCAGTGCTGCATCCCGAAAACCAGCCGTTCCTGCGATATCTGCGCGACGAGATCAAGCTCAGCACAACGAATGTTCGTCTGGGCCACACAGTTTCGGTCGACGACGTGGTCGCACAAGCACCGGACGCGGTAGTGGTTGCCACCGGCGGCCATATCGCGGTGCCGGCAATTCCGGGTGCAGACCTACCGCATGTGTATACCGGACCCGGATTGCGTGAGTTGCTGGGCGGCCACGCCGGATCCATTGACCCAGCGTGGCAGCGGCTGGGTGCTTCGCTGTTGGCCGGGTGGCGGCAGCGGCTGGTACGCCCCGCCGCGGTTCGGCTCGCAACCCGCGCATGGATGCCGCTGGGCCGGCACGTCACCATCATCGGCGGCGACCTGGTCGCCCTCGAACTGGCCGAATTTCTGGCGAGTCGGGGCCGACTGGTGTCGATACTCGAGGCCGGCAAGGACATCGCTCCTGAAGTGGGCAACAAGCGCAAGACCGAACACATGGATCGCCTCGATCGGCTGGGTGTCACCGTGCACGTACGGGCAGCCGTCGAACGAATCAGGACCGACGCCGTGATGTTCACCCCCGCCGGTGGGACCACCCGGGAACTGCCAGCCGACAGCGTCGTGCTGGCCGGGACGGTCGAGCGTGACACCACGATGTTCGACGCTCTGTTCGCCGCCATGCCCGGCGCCGAGGTGCACGCCGCCGGCGACTGCAACGGCCTTGGCCTCATCCGCAAGGCCACCGAGGAGGGCGCACGCGCCGCGTGCGCCATTTGAGAAGACAGGAGAAAATCATGACCCAAACCGTCGACTCGCCCGCACTGACCGCGTCGCAATCCTCGTGGCGATGCTCGCAAGCCCACGACCGGGAAGGCTGGCTCGCGCTGATGGCCGAGGACGTCGTGATTGAGGATCCGATCGGCAAGTCCGTCACCAACCCGGATGGCACCGGGGTCCGTGGTAAGGAAGCCGTCGGTGCCTTCTTCGACGCCAACATCGCGCCCAACCAGCTGACCATCACCTGCGAGGAGACATTCCCGTCGAGTTCGCCCGATGAGATCGCTCATATCCTGGTGCTGCACAGCAAGTTTGAGGGTGGATTCTCCAGCACGGTGCGTGGGGTGTTCACCTACAAGGTCAACGACGCCGGGCTCATCACCAATATGCGCGGGTATTGGAATCTCGACGTCATGAAATTCGGCAAGGCGGAGTGAGCGGCCACCACAAACAAGATGGCAATTTCGACGCACATATGCTCGGCCCATGGCGTCGATCTTCACCAAGATCATCAACCGTGAACTTCCTGGCCGCTTCGTCTATGAGGACGACGACGTCGTCGCGTTCCTGACGATTGAGCCGATGACACAAGGCCACACCCTGGTGGTGCCACGCGCCGAGATCGATCAGTGGCAAGACGTCGACAACGCGGCGTTTGCTCGCGTCATGGCGGTGAGCCAGCTGATCGGCAAGGCCGTATGCAAGGCGTTCAGAGCCGAGCGCGCCGGGGTGATCATCGCTGGGCTGGAAGTGCCCCATCTGCACGTCCACGTCTTCCCCACCCGCAGCCTGAGCGACTTCGGTTTTGCCAACGTCGACCGCAACCCGTCACCGAAATCCCTTGACGAGGCACAGGCCAAGATCAAAGCGGCCCTGGCGCAATTGGCGTAAACCTCAAACGTGCGCGGGCACGTCGCTGACACGCGGCAGTGTGACGCGGAAGCAGCAACCCTCCTCGGGCGCGGTTGTCACGGTCACGACGCCGCCGTGCGCGTACACCAACGAGTGGACGATCGATAGCCCTAGCCCCGTACCGCCGCTGGCCCGTGCCCGTGACGAGTCGGTGCGATAGAACCGCTCGAACACCCGCGAGGCATCCTGATGACTCATCCCGGGACCCTTGTCAGCCACCTCAAGCACCGCATCGTCACCTTCAGTGCCGACCCGGACGATGACGTCGGCGCTTAGTGGGGTGTGCTGCAAAGCATTCGCAATCAGGTTGCTCAGCACCTGGCGGATCCGAGGCTCGTCACCGAGCACCTCCGGGGTGCCGGGACCGTCGAGGACTTCCATGGTGATCGTGCGCGTGGGGTCGATCGCCTGCGCGTCGTGCACGGCATCGCTGGCCAACGCCAGCAAGTCCACTCGATTCTGCTCCAACGGTCGTTGCACATCCAGCCGTGCCAGCAGCAGCAGATCGTCCACCAGCAAGCCCATCCGGCTGGCCTCGCTTTCGATCCGCGACAGCAGCATGGCCACGTCGCGGGCAGCGCCCTGGCGATACAGTTCCGCGAAGCCGCGAATGGTGGTCAGCGGCGTGCGCAGTTCATGGCTGGCGTCGGTGATGAACCGTCGCATGCGTTCCTCCGACCCGCGCGACTTCTCGGCCGAAGACTCCGAGGACGCCAGCGCTTGCTGAATTTGGGTGAGCATTCCGTTGAGCGCCAACGAAAGTCGGCCCACCTCTGTTCGAGGATCACGTTCGGGAACCCTGCGATCGAGCTGACCTCCCGCGATCGCCGCAGCCGTTTGTTCGACTTCGGCCAGCGGCCGCAGGCTGCGGTGCACCACCGCGAAGCTGGCGATCCCGACCACGATCAGCACCGCCACCCCGATGCCGATCTGCAACAAGACCAGTGACCGCAGGGTGTGCTGGACGTCGGACAGATCAATCGCGACAGTGGTCAGGCCGTGTGGCCCGCGCACCGACACCGCCCGCCACTGGATGTCGGAGCCGTTGACCGAGGGCAGCGTCGTCGGATTGGGGCCCACGTCGTTGTCGGGCGGTAGCGCCGGTTCAGCGTTGCGGTCATTGATGGCCGTAAACGGGGTGCCGTCGGTACCGACGCCCCGCACGTAGAACTTCGACGGCGGCCGGCCCGGGTCCGGACCCTCGTACGGGGGCGCCGACTGCCGCCGCGGCGCCTGCGCCCAGCCGCGGGACGCGTCGAGCAGTGTCTGGTCGATCCGGGTGACCAGGCTGTGACGCAGAATTGAGGTGACCGCGACCCCGGAGGCCACCAGACCGCAGGCCACCAAAATCAGGGTGGCCGCGACCAGCCCCACCCGTAGTGGCATTCCGCGTCGATGCTCTGTGGCCATCTCCGTATTCTTCGCTACCGCTCGCTACTTTGCAGAATCGCTGAGCACGTCCTCAGCGGGGCTCTCTAAGCACATAGCCCACCCCGCGCAAGGTGTGCAGCAGCCGCTTCTCCCCAGTGTCGATCTTGCGGCGCAGATACGACACGTAGGACTCGACGACATTGACGTCACCTCCGAAGTCGTAGCGCCAGACGTGGTCGAGGATCTTCGGTTTGCTCAGCACCGTGCCCGCGTTGATCACGAAGTAACGAAGCAGGGTGAATTCGGTGGGCGACAGCGAGACCGGTTGGCCGGCCTTCCACACTTCGTGAGTCTCTTCGTCGAGTTCGATATCGGCGAACGTCAGGCGGGCACTGCGAGGTTCCGCGCCGCCCTTGCCGGCGCGTCGCAGGATGACCCGCAGGCGGGCGACGACCTCCTCCAGGCTGAACGGCTTCGTCACGTAATCGTCGCCACCCAGGGTCAGGCCCGCGATCTTGTCCTGCAGGGAGTCACGGGCCGTCAGGAACAATGCCGGTGCATCGATGCCGTCGGCACGAAGCCGGCGCAGTACCCCGAAGCCGTCCATCCCCGGCATCATGACGTCGAGGATCACCGCGTCCGGGCGGGCGTCACGGGCACGATCCAGGGCTTGGGCTCCATTGGTTGCCGTGTGGACCTCGAATCCCTGGAACTTGAGGCTCACCGAGAGCAGCTCGACGATGTTGGCTTCGTCGTCGACCACGAGGACGCGAGCCTCCGGTTTAGTTTCGCTTGGGGTAGCCGCTGTCATGTGGTCACTTCCGTCCCTTGCTTGAACGTTGCCTTCGCAATCATTGTGTAGTTCCTGAGAGCTCGTTGCCAACCGTCTGCTAGTAGTCTGCCAGGAATCATTGCATCAGCTTGGACCCATCCCCGTTTTTGGGGCGCGTCGCGAATAGACTCGCAGAATGAACTTCGCCAAAAGCATCGTGTCTGTTGCGACCGCACCCGCGCGAGTCGGGCTTGCTGCCGCGGAGGCGAGCTTGAACGTCGCGACAGTGGCGGTTGGTGTGGCGAAGCGAGCGGTGGGTGACGTCAGCGGTGACGGTGGGACGAACGCCGTAACTTCCATGCTGGGGATCGACGACGCGATCATTCGTGCCAATCGGCTGGCCAGGCTCCTGGACGACGATGCGCCGCTAGGACGCGCCGTTGCGCCAGACGGGCCGATGGACCGCTTGCTGCGTCCGGGCGGGGTGGTCGACCTGCTGACGTCGGAGGGCGGATTGCTCGACCGCCTGACCGCGGAGGGCGGCGGGCTGCACCGCGCGCTGCAGCCGGGCGGGCTGGCCGATCAGCTGCTCGCCGAGGACGGGTTGATCGATCGGGTGCTGTCCGAGGATGGGCTGGCCGACCGGCTGCTGTCCGAAGGTGGAGTGGTCGACAAGCTGACCGCGAAGCACGGCCCTCTCGAACAGCTCGCCGACGTCGCCGACACCCTGGCTCGACTGACACCCGGGATGGAGGCCCTGGCGCCGACCATCGACACCCTGCAAGACGCGGTCATGTCGCTCACCATGGTGGTCAACCCGCTGAGCAACATCGCTGACCGCATCCCGCTGCCGGGCCGCCGTCCTCGAAGCCGGTCCTCGTCACGGCCGGTGCGCTCACCACGTGTCATCGACAGCGACGACTGACCGATTAGGCTGGCACCCGGTTTACCCGGCCTCCTTAGCTCAGTGGTAGAGCACTCGCCTTGTAAGCGAGCGGTCGTCAGTTCAATCCTGACAGGAGGCTCCGCTATGCCCCTAGTATCTGCGCTGGTCAGGGCGATTTACGGGCCGAATATCCGTTCGATTGAGCACGCCGTGAGCACATTTTGAGCACAATTCCCCGCAGACAGACAGAAGTCCACTATTGCTCGGGGTCGCGCTTGATCGGAACGGGCTGCTCACTCCCGAGCCGCCGCCATCCCGCTCCCCGCGCATCCGTGAAGGTGAAGCTCACGTACTCCGTTGGGGTCTCAGTCATCGGCAGCGACTGTGCGCGGATCTCGGCGGTTGCTCCCCGGGGCGAAAGGACAGGCACCAGGTTAGGCGGAGCCGTATGACGGATAGACCCGTCCGTCGTGGGGACGCGCTCCTCGAAATGGGTGCCAAACTTATCCCTCGGCTTTGGCGAGCGGCGGTCGATGCGGAGGTTGAAAACGGGCTCCGTGCTGTGGTTCTGGATGACTACATACCGGTCCCTGGGCTTTGCTTCAGAGCCGAAAGGCGGCGGAGGGGCGGGGACGGGTTCCACGATGATCAGCGTTGCCTGGTTCGCCAGCTGTGATTCCCATTGCCTGCGTACGATCCGCAGGTTGTCGAACGCGGCCAGAACGCCGAGTGCGGCGATGCCGGTAAAGGCCGCAGATCCCCACTCTGGCACCGTGCCCAAGGCGATGCGCCAGCCTCGGCTGTGGAGCATCCACGCTTGGATACACACCACACCGAGGAGCACCACAGCCAGAACCGCGAAGAGATTGGCCAGCAAGCCCGGGTGGTGCTTACACCAAACCTTCACTCGATGAGCCATAGCTAGCCTCCCCTCCCCGCCGCCCTTCGGCGGTGAAGCCGTGCAGCGCGTCCAGCCGGTCGGCCACCGCATCCAAGTCCGAGTCGAACAGGTCGGCATAGACGTCCAGCGTCATCGCGGCGCTGGCGTGGCCGAGCATCCGCTGGACGACTTTAACGTTGGCGCCGGCCGAGATCGCCAGCGATGCCGCTGTGTGGCGCAACGAGTGAGCGGTCACCCGGGGGAACGTCGGGTCGGCGGCCTGGCAGCGGGCCACCGCCCCGGACAGCCATGACTCCCGCGCGGCCGGCGGGGCGAGATACCCGCCGGTCGCCGAGGGCCACAGCAGCTCGTCGCGGCCCTTGCCCTTGCACGTCTCGGCTAGCGCGCCGGTGACGAAACCGGGTAGCGCCACGCTGCGGTTCTTTCCGGACTTCAACGTGCCGACCCAGGTCTGCTTGCCGACCGTGACCGCGTTGCGGTGCAGATGCACCCGTCGCCGCAAGAAATCCACGTCACCGACTCGCAGCGCCGCCGCCTCGCCCCAGCGCAGCCCGCCCACGCCCAACAGCAACACCAGCGGCCGATACCGGCCCGACTCGTCAGCCAGCCGGTGCAGTTGCCCAGCAGTCAGGTAAACGTTCTGCCGCCGAGCCCGCTTCGGCAGTTTGACACCCCGGACCGGATTGGACGCCAGCAGCCGGTCGGCCACCGCATCATCCAGAATCCGGCGCAACACGCTGGCAGCGGTCTCCACGATCACCGGCCCGCGCCGCGCCGACAGCTCCGCCACCCAGGCGGACACGTCCGAGAAACGGATATCGGCCAGCGCGGTCGTGCCCCAGCGTGGCTCCACGTGGACCCGCCACGCGGACTCGTAGCTGCGCCACCCGCTCGGTTTCATGTGCCCGCGCTGACGCGCTAGCCACGCCCCGCCCAGCTCGGCCACGCTGACCCGGCCCAGCGACGGCGCCACGTAGGAGCCGGTCAGCTTCGCGGTCTCGACCGTCGCTGCGAACGCCGCCGCGTCCCGCTTGGCCCTGAAACCGCGCTTCCAGGTCTGCTTGTTGTCGGGTTTGCGGTAACGGACAGCGTAAAGCGTTGCACCGCTTGCGGTTTGATAGCGCTCAATTGTCGCCATCGTCGGACTCCTGTTCTGGTGGTAGGACGACGCGCTCGCCTGGCTGATACCAGTCGGGCCGGTCGATCGCCAGCTCGATGCACTCCAAGCAGGCTGCGCGTGCCTCGCCCGAAAGGTTCACCTCGCCGTCGTCATCCGCGTCCAGCAGCTCGGCCAAAAGCTTTGCGCCCGACTGGAGGATCTCTTCGCGCAAGTACGCCAGGGCCGTGTCGCGCAGCTGCGGATCGCTGCACCGCTTGGCTTTCCGTATCTCGGCCTGCCGCTCCTCGCATTCAAAGAAGAAGGCCGCCTCGTCGTCGCTGAATTCTTCGTATTCGTCGGGCATTTCAACCCCTTTCGCGGGACCGTTGTGCACGCCGGCGCTCCACCTCGGCCTGAGCGTCGAGCTTGCGCTGCATTAGCTCCTCGGCGAGTGTGTCTTGCGCCCAGACCGGCCGCGCCCGTAGCGCGAACCCGATGTGGTCCTCACCGCTGCCTACGAGCGGGTCGGTGGCACGCAGCCAAGCCCAGAGATCCTCGGCGAATTGCTTGCCGGTTGCGGTGCCCTCGACCCTTCTTCGCTTGCTGTCGCTGTCGGGAACCAGCAGTGTGATCGGCGAAATGCCAAGCGCCACAGCCAAACCCATCAGGTCATCGACATCGACGCGGCGGGTGCCCGCCTCGATGTTGCGCAGGCCCAGTGGCGGTATAGCGCGGCCCGCTCTGTCAAGGCGCCGGCTTAGTTCGTTGTAGGTGAGATTGTGCCGCTGGCGGTGGCGTCGGACGTTGTATGAGAGATCGTGCCCGGTCGGTCCAAGATCTGATTTCTTTCCAGCCATGCGTAGACCATAAACGCTAAAAGATCACGCAGTCAAGTGATTATTGCCGACAAATACGCTGAGTGTTATAACTAGAATTTGAAGAATACCCACACGGGATAAATGGAGTTGGTTCCATGCTTACGCTCGACAACCTGCCAGCGTTCCTAACGCCCGCCGAACTGGCGGAGCTGCTGCGGACCACCACCAACAGCCTGAGTCAGGACCGCTACCTGGGTCGGGGGGTGAAATTCATTCGCGCGGGTCGGCGCATCCTCTATGCCCGCGACGGCGTACGGGAATACTTGCGGGCCAACACTTTTCAGCAGAGCCCCGGGCGGGCAGAGGTGTCAGCGTGACATGACCCGGTACGCGAGGCCGCCCAGAAACGACGCTGACCGGCCCCCGCCGCAGGGACCGGCCAGCAATGTCGAAGGGCCACCTAAACCCATCACCGACAACCCCCATACTACGGCGGGCCGTCGGGGTCGCGGTGCTGCGACATCGTCCCAAGCGGTGTCGTGGTGGTCGGTGCACGAATTCGTGACGCCACTGCTCGCCGAAGCCGAATCATGGCCACTGGCTGGCAGCCCCGAATGGTGCGATCTCGAGGACACCGACCCGCGCAAGGTCGCCGCATTGTTCGACGGTGCCCAGCATTGGGCGCTTCGGCTGGAGACCTGCCAGGAGCAGCTCGCCGAGGCGTCACGTGACGTATCGGCGGCGGCTGACTGGTCGGCCATTGCCACCGAAATCTATTACCGCCGCGGCGCCTACATCCCCCGGGAGGTCGCATGACCGATCGGTCGATCGATCAGGATTACCGCGACGACTACCGCGAGTGGTACGCCGAAGACAACCCAGACGGCGCAAACCTGCTCGATGACCTCCGCGACTTCCTGTCTCGGTTCGTCGTCTATCCCACTAAGCACCACCGCGACGCGCACGCCCTGTGGATAGCGCACTGCTGGTGGATGGATCACTGGGAGTCGACGCCGCGGATCGCGTTCCTATCGCCCGAGCCGGGGTCCGGCAAATCCCGCGCCCTAGAGGTCACCGAACCGCTGGTACCCCGCCCGGTGCACGCCGTCAACACCACCAGCGCCTACCTGTTCCGCAAGGTGTCTGACACGCTCGGCCGCCCAACCATCCTTTACGACGAGTGCGACACCCTGTTCGGCCCGAAAGCCAAAGAGCACGAAGAGGTTCGGGGGATGATCAATGCCGGCCATCGCAAAGGCGCTGTCGCAGGCCGCTGCGTGGTGCGCGGCAAGGTTGTCGAGACCGAAGAGTTGCCCGCCTACGCGGCGGTTGCGTTGGCCGGACTCGATGACCTGCCCGACACCATGATGAGCCGATCGGTGGTCGTGCGGATGAAGCGGCGCGCGCCTGCCGAGAGCATCGACCCGTGGCGGCGCCGGATCAACGGCCCCGAGGCGGCCGAACTCTACGAGCGGCTGCTGGACTGGTCGAGCAGCGCGACGCCGCTTCAGGACGGCTGGCCGGACATGCCCGCGGGTGTCGAGGATCGTGACGCCGACATCTGGGAGGCGCTCCTGGCGGTAGCGGACCTTGCTGCTGGTCATTGGCCGGAGACCTCTCGAGCAGCGGCCGCAGCGCTGGTCGCTGAGTCCAAGGTCGCCTCGCCCAGCCTGGGCATCTTGTTGCTCTCCGACATCCGCGACGTCTTCAAGAGCACCGGCGACGACAGGCTGCCGACGTCGGACCTGCTGACCAAGCTGAATGACCTCGACGAGTCGCCTTGGGCGGTGATTCGTAAAGGCGAGCCGCTCAACGCCCGCAGCCTCGCCAACCGACTGGGTAGGTACGGGATCGGCCCGCGGAAGTACCGCGACGGCGAGGACACCGTCCGCGGGTACGTGAGCGCCGAATTTGAGGACGCCTGGAGCCGCTACCTAGGTCCGCCTCCATGGGACGCGGAACATCCGGAACGTCAGGAACCGGAGCGGGCCAGTGCGGCGGATGTTCCAGATGTTCCAGATCCTATGGAGGCGGACCTAGACGACGGGCCCCGTCCACATGGATCTACCCGT
>DATIOT010000548.1:0-3837 GCA_035472875.1 Mycobacterium sp. | reverse complement strand
AGGCGCTGCTCGAGCTCGAGGCGGCCGGGCAGCTGGACCGGGTGCGCATGCTGCTGCTCACCAACTGCACCTTCGACGGGGTCGTCTACAACCCCCGGCGCGTCATGGAAGAGGTGCTGGCGATCAAGCCGGACATGTGTTTCCTGTGGGACGAGGCGTGGTACGCGTTCGCCACCGCGGTGCCGTGGGCGCGGCAGCGCACCGCGATGGTCGCTGCCGGGGAACTCGCAGCGATGCTGTCGTCTCCCGAGTACGCCGACGAGTACCGGAAGTGGCGGGCGTCGATGCGGGGCGTCGACCGTGGCCAGTGGAGCCAGCACCGGCTGCTTCCCGACCCGGATCACGCGCGGGTTCGGGTGTACGCCACGCATTCCACCCACAAGTCGCTGTCGGCGCTTCGGCAGGCGTCGATGATTCACATACGCGACCAGGATTTCAAAGCGCTCAGCCGGGACGCGTTCGGTGAGGCGTTCTTGACCCACACATCGACATCGCCCAACCAACACCTCCTCGCATCATTGGACCTAGCGCGCCGCCAGGTCGACATCGAGGGGTTCCAGCTGGTCCGGCACGTGTACAACATGGCGCTGGTCTTCCGTCACCGCGTCCGCAAAGACGGGCTGATCAGCAAGTGGTTCCGCATCCTCGACGAGTCAGACCTGGTGCCCGAGGAGTTTCGGTCCTCGGCAGTCAGCTCGTACCGACAGGTCAGGCAGGGCGCCCTGGCGGAGTGGAACGACGCGTGGCGATCGGATCAATTCGTGCTGGACCCGACGCGGGTCACCCTGTTCATCGGCAAGACCGGAATGAATGGATACGAGTTCCGCGAGAAGATCCTGATGGACCGGTTCGGCATCCAGATCAACAAGACCTCGATCAACAGTGTGTTGTTGATCTTCACCATCGGGGTCACCTGGTCCAGCGTGCACTACCTGCTTGACGTGCTGCGTCGGGTCGCCTCCGATTTCGAGCGCAGCCAGTGCGCTGGCAACAAGGACGATCGCGCCCTGCAACAGCGCCAAGTCCAGGAGATCACCGAGGATCTGCCGCCGCTGCCCGACTTCAGCGAGTTCGCCGACGCGTTCCTCCTCGACGGCACCACCGCGTTCGGCGACATGCGGTCGGCCTACTACGCGGGGTATGAAGCGTCTGACCGTGAGCACGTCCTGCTCGGTGAGGCGGCTCGACGGGTCGCTGACGGCGAGACCCTGGTTTCCACCACGTTCGTCGTCCCCTACCCGCCCGGCTTCCCGGTGCTGGTCCCGGGCCAGGTGGTCTCCAAAGAGATCCTCTATTTCCTCGCCGAGCTCGACGTGAAGGAAATCCACGGGTACAGCCCCAATCTCGGGCTGTCGGTGTTCACCGAGGATGCGCTGGCACGAATGACCGCGGCGCGCCAGGCCGTTGCAGCGGCCGGGGGCAACGCCAGCGCGCCGGAGCCAGTCGCGGCGTCCGGTCACCTGCTCGATGGTGCGGCGATCACCAGCGGTAACGGCGAGGCGAAGGTCGGGCCCGTACGCATTGGCTGGTGAACGCACGAACGCCCAGTTGTCAGTGGACGCGGCTAACGCGTGCAGCGGTGCGCCCGCGATGCCGGCACCGTACGCGCAGGGCCAGCTGAATGCGCCGACCCCACCCGGCCCGAACAGCTGCGCGAACTTGGCCGGGTCGGTCACCAACGACAGGTTCAACCCGAACCCGCGACCGACCCAGAACGGCGCCCCCGGGAAAGGATGGTGCTTCTGCTCGTCGGTGAGCCGATCGGTGGGCGTGGGACGCGCCGACTCCAGCGACAAGACCCGGACGCCGTCGGCCGTCTCATCGTGCAGCAGCATCTCGACGAACCGCAGGTAGTCGTCGGCGGTGGACTACAGTCCCCGCAGGCCTTGCAGAACGCAGGCGGCGTGGGGTTCGGCGGCCACATGACGCCGTGTGTCAGCTGGTCATTCCCGTTCCTCGGCGAAACGATCGCGCCCGCAGCGCGGGCGGAGGACAATACTTGCTGGTACCCGCGATGGACAGAAGCGCCAGCATGAAACCCACCGTGACCGCGGCGGTCTCGCTGACGGTTGCCGCGATGGCTCTGCCACCAGTGGCGCCATCGACGGCATCGCCTTCGCCGCAGGCGAAATCCGCGACCACACGCGGGCAACGCCGCCCCGCCCGACGCCCTGCATGGGAGGTTTTGGGAATCGATCAGCACCCGCCAGGGCAGCGCGCCCGACTTCCGCGACAATTACGAGCTGCACTGACGGCGTTATCCCGCCAAAAGATTGGGTGATGACATGAATCGAAACAGCAGGAATCCGCGACGACTTCGCGTCTCCGCGCTGGCGGCAGTAGCCAACCCGTCGTACACCCGCGTCGACACCTGGAACCTTCTCGACGACGCATGCCGTCACCTCGCCGAGGTCGACCTCGCCGGGCTGGACATCGCCCATGACGTCGCCCGGGTGAAGCGCCTGATGGACCGCATCGGCGCCTACGAGCGGTATTGGCTGTATCCCGGCGCGGAGAATCTGGCGATCTTCCGGGCTCACCTCAAGAGTCTTTCCACGGTGCGGCTCACCGAAGAGGTGTCGCTGGCCGTCCGTCTGCTGTGTGAATATGGCGACCGCGCAGGGCTCTTCGACACTTCGGTGCCGTTGGCCGACCAGGAGCTGGTGGCCCAAGCCAAACAGCAGCAGTTCTACACGGTATTGCTCGCCGACGATGCCCCGAACACGGCTCCTGACAGCCTGGCCGAATGCCTGCGCGCGTTGCGCTGCCCGTCCGACGATGTGCAGTTCGAGCTCCTTGTCGTGCCGAGCGTTGAGGACGCCATCACCGCGGTCGCGTTGAACGGCGAGATTCAGGCCGCGATCATTCGTCACGACCTGCCACTGCGGTCCCGCGACCGGGTGCCGTTGATGAACACGTTGCTAGGGCCCAATGACTCAGAGGGCGGGGTGGTCGTCCCTGATCGCGCCAACGACTGGGTCGAATGCGGCGAGTGGATCCGCGAGCTGCGGCCCCATATCGACCTTTATCTGCTCACCGACGAGTCGATCGCGGCGGGCAATGACGACGAGCCCGACGTCTACGACCGGACGTTCTACCGGCTCAACGATGTCACCGACCTGCACAGCACGGTGCTCGCCGGCCTGCGCAACCGGTTCGCCACACCATTTTTCGACGCGCTGCGCGCCTATGCGGCGGCGCCGGTCGGTCAGTTTCACGCTCTTCCCGTCGCGCGTGGCGCCAGCATCTTCAATTCCAAGTCGCTGCAGGACATGGGCGAGTTTTACGGCCGCAACATCTTCATGGCCGAGACCTCGACCACCTCGGGTGGCCTGGACTCGCTGCTGGACCCGCACGGCAACATCAAGAAAGCGATGGACAAGGCCGCGAAAACGTGGAACGCGGACCACACCTACTTCGTCACCAACGGAACGTCGACCGCGAACAAAATCGTCGTGCAGTCCCTGACCCGGCCGGGCGACATCGTCCTGATCGACCGCAACTGCCACAAGTCCCACCACTACGGTCTGGTGCTGGCCGGTGCCTATCCGCTGTACCTGGACGCATATCCGTTGCCGCAGTTCGCAATTTACGGAGCGGTGTCGCTGCACACGATCAAAGAGACGCTGCTGGGGCTCGAGGCGGCCGGCCAGCTGCACCGGGTGCGCATGCTGTTGCTCACCAACTGCACCTTCGACGGCGTCGTCTACAACCCCCGGCGGGTCATGGAGGAGGTGCTGGCGATCAAGCCGGACATCTGCTTCCTCTGGGACGAGGCGTGGTATGCGTTCGCCGCCGCTGTGCCGTGGGCCCGGCAGCGGACCGCGATGGTCGCTG
>DATIOT010000547.1:0-2302 GCA_035472875.1 Mycobacterium sp. | reverse complement strand
CGCCGTGACAGCTCAACTTTGGCTGGGGTGGAGGCTGTAGTGATGACACCCGCCCCCAAGCTCGTCGCCCATTGGGTCAGGATCAGACCGACGCCGCCCGCGCCGGCGTGCAGCAGCACGGTATCACCCTGCTGCACCGGGTATACCGACTTGACAAGCAAGTGTGCCGTCATGCCCTTCAAGAGCGCCGCGGCGGCCACATCAGAGGCCACACCGTCAGGCAAAGCGGCAACGAGATCAGCTGGTGCAACGCAATATTCGGCGTACGCGCCTACGGCGTCCGCGGTAGCCACGCGGTCGCCTACTCGGAATCCGGTTACCCCGTCGCCCACTGCTTCGACGATGCCGGCCACCTCGGCGCCGAGTACAAACGGCAGCTCATGCGGGTACAGCCCGGATCGGAAGTAGGTGTCGACGAAATTCACACCGATCGCCTCGGCTTTGATCAACACCTCACCAGCGCCGGAGGAGGGTTGTGATCTTTCAACGCAATTCAGTACTTCGGGACCGCCGGCTTTGGCGACTTCAATGCCGTACATATCGCCATCTTGACAGCACTCGACTGTCGGTGAATGTTGTGATCTGGAACAGCGGCCAGCGCCCAAAGCTGTGATCGATCACATCGACACCGTCGATGCGATACGCCACCCTGGTATCCGGCGCCCGGTTGCGATGACGCTTCGCTTTTGCTGGGCAACAGATCCTTTGGAAGAAGGGACCGGGAAAATGGCAGATGGGAAAACAGTCCACGAGGTGACCTACGACCTGCTTCGTTCGCTGGGCCTCACGACGGTGTTCGGCAACCCTGGCTCCACCGAGCAGACATTCCTGAAAAACTTCCCCGACGACTTCACCTACATCTTGGGACTGCAAGAGGCGTCGGTGCTGGCCATGGCCGACGGCTTCGCGCAATCCACCGGGAAGCCCGCGTTGGTCAACCTGCACACCAGCGCCGGAACCGGCAACGCGATGGGCAGCCTGGTCGCGGCGTACAAGGGCAACACCCCGCTCATTGTGACCGCCGGTCAGCAGACCCGCGAGATGGTGCTGTGCGACCCCTATTTGTCCAGCCCCGAGCCAACCATCATGCCGTTGCCGTGGGTGAAGTGGGCGTACGAACCCAAGCGCGCCGAGGATGTGCCGGCGGCGTTCATGCGCGCCTACACGGTGGCTCTGCAGCCGCCGGCGGGCCCGGTGTATCTGTCCATACCGCTTGACGACTGGGAAAAGCCGGCGTTGGGGCCGGCGGTGGTCAGGACGGTCAGCCACCGGGTGGCACCTGATGCCGAGCGGCTGCGCGATTTCGCCGACCGGATCAACCGTGCGCAGCGACCCCTGCTGGTCTTTGGTCCCGAGGTCGATCGCAGCGGCGGCTGGGACGCCGGGGTGGCGTTCGCGGAGAAGGTGGGTGCACCGGTTCACAGCGGCCCGCTACCCGACCGAGCGTCGTTTCCGGAGAACCACCCGCTGTATCGGGGCATGTTGCCGTTGACCGTTGCTGGTGTCGCCGAGGTGCTGCAAGGTCACGATCTTGTTGTGGTGATCGGAGCGCAGGTCTTCCGCTACTACCCCTATGTGGCCGGCGATTACCTGCCTGAGGGCAGCGAATTGCTGCAGATCACCGCAGATCCGGCGTTGGCGGGAGCGGCGCCGGTCGGTGACAGCCTGATCGCGGACACGCGGCTGGCCTTAGAGCAGCTGGTGGGCCTGATCAACGACCGCGGGCAGGCTCAATCTGCGCCGAGCGGCAGCCCCAAAACGACGGAGATCGTGGACGCGGCGTCGTCGCCACTGACCCCGGACGCGGCGTGGTCCACGTTGGCCACCGTCAAACCCGCCGACTCACCGGTAGTCACAGAGTCGACGTCGACGATGGCCCAGCAGCTGCGCTGGCTGCCCACCACCCGCCCGGGTTCGTTCTTCGCAACTGCCAGTGGCGGGATCGGCTGGGGCGTGCCCGGGGCGGTGGGCGTCGCACTCGGTGATCGTGCCCGCGGCGTGCAGCGAACTGTGGTCGCCACCATCGGCGACGGGTCGTTCCAATACTCGGTTCAGGCGATATGGACAGCCGCCCAGCATCGGCTGCCGATCGTGTTCGTGGTGATGCGCAATGAGGAGTACTCGATCCTCAAAGCGTTCGCGCTGCTGGAGGAAACGCCAGGTGTACCCGGACTGGACTTGCCGGGCCTCGATATCGCCTCCATCGCAACAGGTTTCGGCTGCCGGGCGGTGAACGTCGACACCACGGAAAAGCTCGCCGCGGAGTTCACCTCCGCCGTGGGGGCCGACGGGCCCACCGTCA
>DATIOT010000546.1:0-2311 GCA_035472875.1 Mycobacterium sp. | reverse complement strand
GCCGGTTCAGGGTCACCTGTACCACACCGTCGGCTGGAAACTCGAGAAGCAACGTCTCATAACGCTTTTCGAGGTCGATCATGACGCCTACTCCATCCGTTTGGTCACGCGAATTCGGGTGTGCGCTTGTCGATGAATGCGCGGAGCCCCTCGGCCGCCTCGCCGCGCTCGAATAAGTCTTGGACCTGCTCGACTTCGAAGCGCAGGCCGTCAGGTAGCGGGCGGTCGTATGCTGCGTCGACGGTGCGGACCACGGCCAGTTGGGCGGGTGTCGAGGCCGCGGCCAACTCATGGGCCAGTTGCCACGCCGTGGCCCGGGCGGTGGTGTCAGGTTCGGCGAACCGGTCGATCAGCCCGATCCAGAACGCCTCGTCGGCCTCGACCTGGCGCCCGGTGAGCATAAGGTCCAGTGCGCGGCCGCGTCCGATGAGACGGGGGAGTCGTTGAGTCCCCCCGGCGCCGGGGATCAGGCCCAGTTTGACTTCGGGCAGACCCAGCCGTGCGCGGGCAGCGCCGACACGCAGCGTGCACGCCATCGCCAACTCGAGACCGCCGCCCAGGGCGAGCCCGTCGACTGCGGCCACAGAGATCAGGGGCAAGGCCGCCAAGCGCTCCAGCGCGCCGCGCAGCGCGTCGCCGTACTCTCGAAACGAAGCCTGGTCGACCGCCGACATGTGTTTGATGTCGGCGCCGGCCGCGAAAAAGCCGTCCAGCGCGGAAGCCACCACTATGACCTTGGCGTCGACATCTTGGGCGTAGTCCATCGCGGTGTGCAAGCCGGTAATGATCTCTAGCCCGAGCGCGTTGGCCGGCGGCCTGCCGAGCACGATCTCGACGATGGCCCCATCCCGGTTCCAGGTCACAGCCTCACGGCGTTGTGGTTGTGTCACGAGAATCTCCTTTGATAACTCGGGAATTGGGATCAGGCCATGGTGAGTCCGCCGCTAACGGACAGCGTCTGGCCGGTGATGTACTCGGCGGCATCCGAGGCGAAGAAGGCGACAGCAGCGGCGATATCCGACGGCTGGCCCAAGCGTTTCATCGGCACGGAGCGGGTCATGCCGCCGATAACCTTGTCGGCGTCCTGCCCTGAGCTGTCGGCGAACTTGCGCAGCGCAGGTGTGTCGGTGGGGCCCGGACAGACGGTGTTGGCGGTGACACCCTTGGTTGCCACCTCCCGGGCCAGCGTCTTGGTGAAAGCGGTGATTCCGCCCTTGGCCCCGGAGTAGACCGCTTCCAACGATGACCCGACGCGGCCCGCATCCGAACCGATGTTGATCACCCGACCAAAACCGCGTTCCACCATGCCGGGCACGACGGTGTGGATGACGCGCAGCGCTCCCTTGAAGTTGATGTCAATGATCTTGTCCCAGAAATCCTCTGAGGTTTTCAGGAACGGCATGAAGTCATCCCAGCCGGCGTTGTTTACCACAATCTCGATCTCCCCAAGCTCAGCGGCGACGGTCTTGACGCCGCTGCGCACCGATTCGATATCGGTGACATCGACGTGGACAGCGATCGCTTCGCCACCAGCATCGGATATGCGCTTCGCGGTGGCTTCCGCAGCCTCGAGGTTCAGGTCTGCGACTGCAACCCGAAACCCGTTGGCTCCCAATGTCTCCGAGATGCCCTGGCCGATGCCTTGGGCTCCACCGGTGACGAACGCGACGCGGTTGCTCATATGTTCTCTCCTTTGAGTGATCAGTTGGCTTAGTGGCAGGACGGAGCGTCCGGGTCTGGTGCCCAGTCGATCGGACCGGCGATTATGGAGTGACTGGTCAGTTTGCGGCCCAACACGCCTTGGGCGGCGCGAGCCGCATCGATCAAGGCGGGCAGCGATACCCCGGTGGACACGCCCATCTCCTCGAACATGCTGATCAGATCCTCGGTGGCGATGTTTCCGGTGGATCCCGCCGGCACCGGGCAGCCGCCGAGTTCGCCGAAGCTGGACTCGAAGCTGGTGCACCCGGCCTGCAACGCTGCGTATGCGTTGGCCAGCCCCTGGCCGCGGGTGTTGTGGAAGTGGGCGGTCACCTCGACACCGGGCAGCCGTTCGATCGCGGCAGCGAAAAACTCACCGACATAGGCGGGGTTGGCCATTCCGGTGGTGTCGCCGAAGCCGACCTCGCTGGCTCCCGCAGCCGCGAACTGCTCGGCGATGTCGAGCACCCGCTTCATCGGCACCTTGCCCTCGAACGGGCAGCCGAACGAGGTCGCGATCACCGAGCAGTAGGTGAGGTCCTCAGCGAGGATCCGCTTGCCCATCACTCGCACGTCGGCCATCGTCTCGGCGACGGTGCGGTTGATGTTG
>DATIOT010000545.1:0-6537 GCA_035472875.1 Mycobacterium sp. | reverse complement strand
CAGGCAGGCAACGGTCATCAAGGCTATCACCGCCGGGTAACTCCACGTCCAGTTCAGCTCGGGCATGAAATGGAAGTTCATGCCGTAAATCGCGGCGACCATGGTGGGCACCGCGATGATGCCCGCCCAGGCCGACATCTTGCGCATATCGGTGTTCTGCTGCATGCCGACACGGGCCAACGCGGCCTGGACCAGCGAGTTGAGCATGTCGTCATAGCTGGCGATCTGGTCTGCGGCCTCGGTCTGGTGGTCGGCGACGTCGCGCAGGTAGCGCCGCACTTCTTTGGAGATCAGGTCCTTGTTCTCGGTCTGCATTCGCTGGAACGCAACGCCCAGCGGGCTCACGCACCGGCGTAGCTCGACGACCTCGCGTTTGAGCAGGTAAATCGGTTCGACATCGAGCTTGCGGCCAGGGGCAAATGCCACTACCTCAATGCTGTCGATGTCAGTCTCCATCAGACTGGTCACCGCGAGGTAGTGGTCCACGACGTAGTCGGCGATGGCGTGCATCACCGCGTACGGACCCAGCCGCAGCTGATCGGGGTCGGCGTCCAACCGCTTGCGCACGTTGGACAGTCCGCCGTGCTCACCATGGCGAACCGTGATCACAAAATTCTTGCCGACGAAGATCATCACCTCGCCGGTTTCGACAATCTCGCGAGCCAGGACCACCGAGTCATGCGGAACGTAATTGACCGTTTTCAAGACAAGAAACAGCGTGTCGTCGTATCGCTCGAGCTTGGGTCGCTGTTGGGCGAGCACCGCATCCTCTACTGCCAATGGGTGCAGCCCGAAAACGTTTGCCACGTCCTGCATGTGGCTCTCGTCAGGCTCATACAGCCCGATCCAGACGAATGCCTCTTGTCCTGTCAGTTCGAGCTCGCGCACCCTGCTCAGTGCGGCGGTGTAGGTGTACTTACCGGGCAGTCGGTGGCCTTGGACATAGACGCCACAGTCGACCAAGGGCTCAGCGGGCCCGGGAACGGGGTGTACGTGGGGCTGGGTTACCCGCGGCCTCGCGACTGGTCGCAGCGCTTCCGGCAATGCGTCGAATCCCTGAAACACCTCAACCTCCTATCGCTGCGCAGGTCCGGCCGAGCGGTGCTCAATGCTACGCGTCCTGGCAAAACATGGCATGGAAGCCCGACGGCGCGCGTGGGCAGATGACGGTTGCCGGGCGGGTCCAGGGCAATCGGCAGGGGTGCGCTAGTTTCGACCTAGTTTCATCCAAGACCGAAACTCTTTCATCCCGATCTTCTCCACAAGGAGTAACTCGAAGTGAGCGCAAGTCCTCTCAAGGTCGCCGTCACCGGCGCTGCCGGCCAAATTGGCTACAGCCTGTTGTTCCGCCTGGCTAGCGGCTCGCTGCTGGGGCCCGACCGCCCGATCGAGCTGCGCCTGCTCGAGATCGAGCCCGCGCTCAAGGCACTTGAGGGTGTCGTGATGGAACTCGACGACTGCGCGTTCCCGCTGCTGGCGGGCGTCCAGATCGGCGCCGATCCGAACAAGATCTTCGACGATGTGAACCTGGCCCTGCTCGTCGGCGCCCGTCCGCGCGGTCCGGGCATGGAGCGTAGCGACCTACTGGAGGCCAACGGCGCAATCTTCACCGCGCAAGGCAAGGCGCTCAACTCGGTCGCCGCGGACGACATCCGCGTCGGTGTGACCGGCAACCCGGCCAACACCAATGCGCTGATCGCAATGACTAACGCGCCCGACATCCCGCGCGAGCGGTTCTCCGCGCTCACCCGTCTCGACCACAACCGGGCGATCTCACAGCTCGCCAACAAAACCGGCGCGGCGGTCACCGACATCAAGAAGATGACGATCTGGGGCAACCACTCGGCCACCCAGTACCCCGATATCTTCCACGCCGAGATCAGCGGCAAGAACGCCGCCGAGGTCGTCAACGACCAGGCCTGGATCGAGAATGACTTCATCCCGACCGTGGCCAAGCGGGGCGCGGCGATCATCGACGCCCGCGGCGCCTCGTCGGCCGCCTCGGCCGCGTCGGCCACCATCGACGCCGCCCGGGACTGGCTGCTGGGCAGCCCACAAGGCAACTGGGTCTCGATGGCGGTCGTCTCCGACGGTTCCTACGGCGTGCCGGAGGGCCTGATCTCGTCATTCCCGGTGAACACGAAGGAGGGCAACTGGGCGATCGTCAGCGGTCTGGAGATCGACGACTTCTCCCGCGGCCGGATCGACAAATCGACCGCCGAGCTGGCCGACGAGCGCAACGCGGTCACCGAGCTCGGTTTGATCTGAGCCCGTAGCGGCCCCGGTCTGGATGCGCCGATGGGCAAAGTACCCTGATGCGGTGCCAGAAATCGTGCAGCCACAGGTCGTCATCGGAAACGACGAGATCTTCGAGGCCCACGTCGGTGGGAAGCTTTCCGTAGAGCTGAAGACCCCGCTGGACACGCAGCGCGCTCTGTCGATTGCGTACACCCCGGGCGTCGCGCAGGTCAGCCGCGCGATCGCCGCCGATCACACCCTGGCCGCCCGCTACACCTGGGCGAATCGGCTGGTAGCCGTCGTCAGCGACGGCAGTGCGGTGCTCGGCCTCGGCGACATCGGACCGGCGGCGGCGCTGCCGGTGATGGAGGGTAAGAGCGCGCTGTTCAAGGCATTCGGTGGCCTGGACTCGATCCCGATCGTGTTGGACACCAAGGATCCCGACGAGATCATCGAGACCTTGGTGCGGCTGCGGCCGACGTTCGGCGGTGTCAGTCTGGAGGACATCTCCGCGCCGCGCTGCTTTGAGATCGAACGCCGTGCCGTTGAAGCGCTGGACTGCCCGGTGATGCACGACGATCAGCACGGCACGGCGATAGTCGTGCTGGCTGCACTGATGGGCGCCACCAGGCTGCTCGACCGCGACCTGAGCTCGCTGCGGGTAGTGGTCTCCGGCGCCGGTGCCGCGGGCGTTGCATGCTCGAATCTCCTTCTCGCAATGGGGGTTTCAGAGATCACCGTGCTTGACTCGCGCGGCATTCTTCATACCGGGCGCGAAGACATGAATAGTGTCAAGACCGATCTGGCGCAACGCACCAATCCCGGCGGGCTCACCGGCGGCATGGTGGAGGCGCTGGACGGGGCCGACGTCTTTGTTGGGGTCTCGGCGGGCGTGGTCCCCGAGGAGCTGATTGCCACGATGGCACCCAAGGGCATCGTGTTCGCGTTGTCCAACCCCGACCCGGAGATCCACCCGGACGTTGCGGCCAAGTACGCCGCCGTGGTGGCCACCGGCCGCAGCGATTTCCCGAACCAGATCAACAACGTCCTGGCGTTCCCCGGAGTGTTCCGTGGCGCGCTGGACGCCGGGGCACGCCGGATCACGGAAAAGATGATGGTGGCCGCGGCCGAGGCGATCTTCGCCGTCGTCAGCGATGACCTCGCGCCCGAGCGGGTCGTCCCGAGCCCGCTGGACCTGCGCGTCGGCGAAGCGGTGGCCAAAGCGGTTGCTCAGGCTTCAGAAGCCGCAGAGGCCTGAGACACCTCGGTGAAAGCCGGCAGGCTGGCCGCGTCGCTGCTCGCCGCCACACTGGCTGTGGTTTTGTGGGCTGGCTGCGCGACCAACACCAACGACCACCGCGCTGCCGGCGAGTTGGTGGTCGGATCGGGGCGCGACTCCGAGTCGATGCTGCTGGCCGCTATCTACGTCGCCGCGCTGCGGTCATACGGTTTCGGGGCGCCAACCGAGACGGCCGCCGACCCAATGGCGCAACTGGACTCGGGAGCCTTCACCGTCGTCCCTGCCTTGACCGGCCAGATGTTGCAGACCTTGCAGCCCGGCGCGTCGGTTCGCTCCGACTCCGCTGTCTACCGCGCAATGATCGCGGCACTGCCCGAGGGTGTTTTGGCAGGCGACTACACCACGGCTGCTGAGGACAAACCCGCGCTGCTGGTGACACAATCCACCGCCAAGGCCTGGGGCGGCCAGAACCTCAGCGCAGACCTGAGCGCCCTGCCTAAACACTGTGACGGGCTGGTCGTCGGGACCGTGGTCGGCCGCCAAGCACCCGTGTCAGTCGGCACCTGCCGGCTGCCTGCTCCGCGGGAATTCCCCGATGAGGCAACAATGTTCGCCGCGCTGCGGGCCGGACAGCTGACCGCGGCGTGGAGCACCACCGCCGATCCCGGCATTCCTGGCGACCTGGTTCCGCTTACCGACGGCAAACCAACGCTGATACCAGCCGAGAATGTGGTGCCGCTCTACCGCCGCAATGCGCTGACGGATCGGCAACTACTGGCGATCAACGAAGTGGCCGGCGTGCTGGACACTGCGGCCCTGGCCGAGATGCGCCGCCAAGTGGTCGGCGGCGGCGACCCGCAGGCAGTGGCCGGCGGGTGGCTCGCCGAGCACCCGCTGGGCCGCTGAGGATTACGGCTTGCGCGATAGCAATCGGCGCGTTACGGGCGCGAACAGCTGCTGATATCCCGAACCCGTCAGTCGGACCAACAGGTCCAGGGCCTTGGCGTCCGGGCCGACCAGCACCCGGGCCTTGTTTTTGCGCACCGCTTCGAGGATGATCCGGGCGGCGCGTTGCGGGCTGGTGTTGGCCATCCGCTTGTCGAACAGTTTGGCCAGTTCGGCCGCGTCGAGCCCCTCGGCGGCCGTGGCATTGCGGGCGATCGCAGTCTTGATGCCGCCGGGGTGCACCGTGGTCACCCCAACCGGATGGCCGGCCAGCACCATCTCCTGACGCAGGGCCTCGGTAAAGCCACGCACGGCGAACTTGGCTGCGTTGTACGCAGCCTGACCCGGCACCGAGAACAACCCGAAAACGCTGGAGACGTTGATGACGTGGCCGTCCCCGGAGGCGATCAGGTACGGAAGAAAGGCCTTGGTGCCGTTGACGACGCCCCAATAGTCGACTCCATCACCCGTTCGATGTCCTTGAACTGGCTGACCTCGATGTCGCCGGTGAAGGCGATGCCGGCGTTGTTGTAGATCTGGTTCACCTTGCCAAAGTGCTCGTTGACCGCGTCGGCATAGGCCAGCAAGGCCTCGCGCTCGGTCACGTCGAGTCGGTCGGCTTTGACCGGCGCGCCGATCGCCTTCAACTGCTCCTCGGTCTGTGCCAGTCCTTCGGCGTCGACGTCGCTGATCGCCAGCGAGGCGCCCGAGCGGCCCAGCTCCAGCGCCAGCGCCTGGCCGATGCCCGAACCGGCGCCGGTCACCGCGGCTACCTTTCCGGCGAACCCCTGCATGAGCACCCTCCCTCGTGTCGGCTCTCGTCGAGGTTAACCGGTACCAGCGGTCCCCGATACCAGCGGGTAGACGCGAACGTCGACTTGTTGCGCGGAACCAGGCGCGTTTGACCTCAACAAGTCGACGTTCGGCAAGGAGAAAGGGATGGTGAATCTCAGCCGAACGCGGTGTCGATGATCTCATGCTGCTCGACGGCGTGCACCTTCGACGAACCGGACGACGGGGCCGACATCGCCCGGCGCGAAATACGCTTGATTCCGCTCAACTTGTCGGGCAGTAATTCGGGCAGCTCCAGGCCGAACCGCGGCCAGGCACCCTGGTTGGCCGGCTCCTCCTGCACCCAGAAGAACTCGCTGGCGTTCGGATAGCGGTCCAGGGTTTCATTGAGCCGGCGTTTCGGCAGCGGAGCAAGCTGCTCGATGCGCACGATCGCGATGTCGTCGCGGTTGTCCTTGGCCTTGCGCGCCGCCAGCTCGTAGTAGATCTTGCCGCTGGTCAGCAGGATTCTCCTGACGTTGCTGTGGTCACCAATGCCGTCTTCGTAGGTGGGCTCCTCCAGCACCGACCGGAACTTGATCTCGGTGAAGTCCTTGATGTCGCTGACCGCGGCCTTGTTGCGCAACATCGACTTCGGCGTGAAGACGATGAGCGGACGCTGGACACCGTCCAGGGCGTGGCGGCGCAACAGGTGGAAGTAGTTCGACGGTGTCGAGGGCACCGCGATCGTCATCGAACCCTCGGCCCACAGCAGCAGGAACCGCTCGATCCGGCCCGACGTGTGGTCGGGCCCCTGGCCTTCGTGGCCGTGCGGCAACAGCAGCACCACGTCGGACAGCTGACCCCACTTGGCCTCGCCAGAGGAGATGAACTCGTCGATGATCGACTGTGCACCGTTGACGAAGTCGCCGAACTGGCCCTCCCACAAGACAAGTGCGTCCGGGTTGCCGACGGTGTAGCCGTATTCGAAGCCGACGGCCGCGTACTCCGACAGCGGCGAGTCGTAAACCATGAACTTGCCGCCGGTCGGGTTGCCGTCGCGGTCGGTCATGAGCAGCCGCAGTGGGGTGAACTCTTCGCCGGTGTGGCGGTCGATGATCACCGAATGCCGCTGGGAGAAGGTGCCCCGGCGGGTGTCCTGCCCGGACAGCCGCACCAACTTGCCTTCGGCCACCAGCGAACCCAACGCCAGCAGTTCGCCGAACGCCCAGTCGATCTTGCCCTCGTAGGCCATCTCCCGGCGCTTCTCCAGAACCGGCGTGACGCGTGGGTGGGCGGTGAAGCCGTCGGGAAGGGCGAGGAATGCGTCGCCGACGCGGGCC
>DATIOT010000544.1:0-9579 GCA_035472875.1 Mycobacterium sp. | reverse complement strand
TCGGCGCGGGCGGCGGCCTGTGCATCGACCCCGTCGACGGCTCGCTGTATGTCGCCGACCGCACTCCCACCGCGGACCGGTTGCAGCGCATCACCAAGACCTCGGAGGTCTCCACGGTGTGGACCTGGCCGGACAAGCCCGGCGTGGCCGGGTGCGCGGCGATGGACGGGACGGTGCTGGTCAACCTGATCAACACCAAGTTGACGGTGGCGGTCCGGCTCGCGCCGTCGACGGGTGCGGTGACCGGTGAACCCGACGTCGTCCGTAAGGACACGCACGCCCACGCATGGGCATTGCGGATGTCGCCGGACGGAAACGTGTGGGGCGCCACCGTCAACAAGACTGCCGGCGACGCCGAGAAGCTCGACGACGTGGTGTTCCCGCTGTTCCCGCAGGGCGGCGGCTTCCCGCGCAACAACGACGACAAGACCTAGCCGGGCCTAGTCGGCAAGCTCGCGGGGTACCACGAGCACGTCGACCAGGGCGCCGTTGCGCCACACTGTCATCTCGATCCGGCGTGCGATCGCATCCTCGACCATCAGCTGCTGAATCGCGGTTGCGGTGACCACGCGATGGCCATCGACGCTCACCACGATGTCGCCGCGCCGCACGCCCGCCTTGGCAGCGGGGCTGCCGGCGACCACGCTGGCGACCTGCAGGCCATGTGCGGTGCCGAGCTTGGCGGCGACCGCGGGCGGCACCGAAACATGTGAACCGGCGATGCCCAGCCAGGCGCGGCGCACCCGCCCAGTGTGCATCAGCGCCGCGATGATCTTGTGGGTCGATGCGTTGATCGGCACGGCCAGCCCGAGACCGACGCCGGCGACCGCCGTGCTGACGCCGACCATCCGGCCACGGCTGTCGGCCAATACGCCGCCGCTGTTTCCCGGATTGAGCGCGGCGTCGGTCTGAATCACCTCGTCGACGACGCGGCCATTGCGAGTGGGCAGTGACCGACCGAGACCGGAGACGATGCCGGCGGTCACGCTGCCGGCCAGCCCCAGCGGGTTGCCAATTGCCACCACCAGTTGCCCGACCCGCAGGTCCTCTGCGCGCCCCATGGTGACGGGCGCGGGAACGCTCCCGCGAGCCTTCAGTACCGCCAGGTCGGACAGCTCGTCACGGCCGGCGACATCCGTGGCCACGGTGGTGCCGTCGGTGAACGTCGCTTCGGCGGCACCGGCGCCGGCGACGACGTGCGCACTGGTCAGCAGGTAACCGTCGGGCGTGATGACGCTGGCGCTGCCGGCGCCGTCACCGCGGCGGGTGTGCACCGCGAGGCTGGCCACACTGGGCAACACCGCGTTCGCCACCGCGGTGACCACGGTGGAGTACGCGTCCAAAGCTTGCGCATCAAAGGCGTCATGACGGTCTTCGGGCATAACCGCCTCAGCGTTGTAGCCGGTTCCCGTATGCCGCTGTTCGCCACCGGCAGAACCGGCCGCTAGCCCCCTAGCCCTGCCCGCAGGCGGCCAGGACGAGTTCGCGCACTCGGGCCGCGTCGGCCTGCCCGCGGGTGGCCTTCATCACCGCACCGACGATCGCGCCCGCCGCGGCCACCTTGCCGCCGCGAATCTTTTCCGCCACATCGGGATTGGCGGCCAGGGCTTCGTCGACAGCGGCCCGTGTCACCGAGTCGTCGCGCACCAGCGCCAAACCGCGGGCTGTCATCACCTGCTCGGGTTCACCCTCCCCGGCCAACACGCCCTCCACGACTTGGCGGGCCAGCTTGTTGGACAGCTCCCCCTCGTCGACCAGTGCGATCACGGTGGCGACCTGGGCCGGGGTGATGGCCAGTTCGTCCAATGCGATATTCGCCCCATTGGCCTTCTGCACCAGGAAGTTTCCCCACCAGGCGCGCGCCTGCTCGCTGGACGCGCCGTGCTTGACCGTCGCGATGACCAAGTCGACCGCGCCGGCGTTGACGAGATCGCGCATCACCTCGTCGGAAACACCCCACTCCTGCTGAATTCGCCTGCGGCTCAACCACGGTAGCTCGGGAATGGTCTGCCGCAATTGCTCGACCAGTTCGCGGCTGGGCGCCACGGGTTCCAGGTCGGGCTCGGGGAAATAGCGGTAATCCTGGGCGGTCTCCTTGGTGCGGCCGGGGCTGGTGTAGCCGCCCTCGTGAAAGTGCCTGGTCTCCTGGGTGACTCGGCCGCCGGACGCCAGAACGGCGCCCTGGCGCCGCATTTCGTAACGCACTGCGACCTCAACGCTCTTCAGCGAGTTCACATTCTTGGTCTCGGTCCGGGTGCCGAATTCGGCCGTCCCTGTCGGCTTCAGCGACACGTTGGCGTCACAACGCAACGAGCCCTGGTCCATCCGGACATCGGATACTTCCAACGCGCGCAACAGATCTCGCAATGCTGTCACGTAGGCCCGGGCGATCTGCGGCGCCTGGGCTCCGGTTCCCTCGATGGGCTTGGTGACGATTTCGATCAGTGGCACACCGGCACGGTTGTAGTCGATCAGCGAACCGGTGGCGCCTTCGATCCGGCCTGTCTCACTGCCGATGTGGGTGAGCTTGCCGGTGTCTTCCTCCATGTGCGCGCGCTCGATCTCGACCCGCCAGGTGCTGCCGTCTTCCAGTGGCGCATCGAGGAACCCGTTGATGGCGATCGGCTCGTCGTACTGCGAAATCTGGTAGTTCTTCGGCATGTCCGGGTAGAAGTAGTTCTTCCGGGCGAAGCGACACCAAGGCACGATCTCGCAGTTCAACGCCAGTCCGATCCGGATCGCCGACTCCACCGCGGCCTGGTTGAGCACCGGCAACGAACCGGGCAGTCCCAGGCACACCGGGCACACCTGGGTGTTGGGTTCAGCGCCGAATGCAGTGGCGCAGCCGCAGAACATTTTGGTCACGGTAGACAGCTCAACGTGCACCTCAAGGCCGAGTACCGGATCAAAGCGCGCGACAACCTCGTCGTAATCCAGCAGATCAGCACCTGAAGCCTTGGGCGCGCCGGCAGCAACAGTCATGCGGTCGATCCTAATGATGACCGGGCGGGCGGCAGGGCCGGGCGCCGCGGGTCGCCAATCAGGAGTGGTGTGGCGATCGCCGGGCCCCCAAGTGGATGTCCTGCTCCACCCGCCTGCCAGGGACCATGTCGGCCAGCGCGGCTGCCATCTCCAGGTAACTGCGTCGGCTTTCCTTGCTCAATCGATCCAGGCCGATCTCTTTGCCCTCATGCACATGCCGATCGAAAGGCAGCTGCACGGTGGTGGCGACGCGAGCGGACAATTCCTCGAGTTCTTTGGCGGCCACAACGCCTAATTTGGCTGGCTCGACGTGGTTTATCGCAAGTACCGTCGAGTCCATTAATCGCTGGTATCCGTTGTTGCACAACCACTCCAGCGTTGTCTTGGTCTTTCGTATTGCATCGATGGAGGTGCTGGTGACCACCACGAGGGCCCGTGACTCCGGCAGAACAGCGTCCATCACGCTGGAATTGACTGCCTTGACGCAGTCCACCAACACCACCGAATAGTGCTTCCTCAGAATCGAGAACACTTTGACGACGTCGTGACGCTCCAGTCGCCAGTCGGTGCGCGCGTAGTCCGGGAGCCCGAGCACTTCCAGCCCGAAGCTGTTCATGTATGTATGCGCCCGTATGTCCCTGTATTGCGTGACCGAGTCGTCCAAAAGGAGGTCGGCCACGCTCAGCGGGTTCCGGCGACCGTGCCGCTCCGCCAAGTCCCCGGCATCGATGTCGACGGCGATTACCCGGTCGTCGCGCACGTCGCCGAAGGTCGAGCCGAGCGCCTCAACCACCGCGGTCTTGCCAACACCACCTTTGAGGTTGAGGACCGCGATGGGAAATGCGCCGCCGAGGACTGTGCGGATGCGCTCCCGCAGCTCATGTTCGTATGTCTTGTCTTTGTCCGGACCCAGATCAATTCCGGTAACGCGACGGATCAGGTCTCGCCAGCCAACCCTGGCCGACCCCGCAGACCCCTGCTGGTCGAGGCCGTCGAGCGCCGTCCCACCCCGTGTCAACTCACGACGAAACGGCGGTGGCGCCCCCCGTGCCGGGGGCTGCGGCACCGTAGCGGCCATCGGGTCGGCGTCAATGCGCGCACGAGGCGCAGGCGGCGGTTTGTCCGGCGGACCCGATGGACGCGCCGATGCAGCGGGAATGACTCCGCGAATTGAACCGCGGTTCCTCATGGCTCCGGTATAACCGCTTCGAACTGGCATTCAAACCACGAAAATGTGCCCATCTCGCGGCAGCTGGCCGATTCGGCGGCAAATTCAGCCAATCGTTAGGCAGGTGCTACCGGTTGTTTGCCGAACCCGTCGGCTTTAACCGAAGAAAGCGGCGGCGTCGTCGTAGCGGCTTTCGGGCACCAGCTTGAGTTGGCGCACTGCATCCGCCAGCGGCACCCGGCTGATGTCCTGGCCGTGCAGCGATACCATCTGGCCGTACTCGCCGGCGTGCGCGGCGTCGGCTGCGTTGACGCCGAACCGGGTGGCCAGCACCCGGTCGTAGGCCGTCGGGGTACCGCCCCGCTGGACGTGGCCGAGCACGGTCACGCGGACCTCCTTGTTGATCCGCTTCTCCACCTCAGCACCCAGCTGGGCTGCCACGCCGGTGAAGCGCTCGTGGCCGAACTCGTCAATTCCGCCTTCGCGCAACGTGATCGAGCCAGGGATCGGTTTAGCGCCTTCAGCGACCACGCAGATGAAGTGCGAATCTCCGCGCTGGAAGCGCCGTTTGACCAGCCGGCACACCTCCTCGACATCAAAGGGCTGTTCGGGGATCAGCGTCATGTGCGCGCCGGAGGCCAGCCCGGCGTTCAGTGCGATCCAGCCCGCGTGCCTGCCCATCACCTCCACCAGCATCACGCGCTGGTGGGATTCGGCGGTGCTGTGCAACCGGTCGATGGCGTCGGTGGCTACGGTCAGTGCGGTGTCGTGTCCGAAAGTCACGTCGGTGCAATCGATGTCGTTGTCGATGGTCTTCGGCACACCGACGACGGGAACGTTCTCCTCCGACAACCAATGTGCGGCCGTCAGGGTGCCTTCTCCACCGATGGGGATCAGTACGTCGATGCCGTTGTCGTCCAGGGTCTGCTTGATCTGGTTCAGCCCGGCCCGCAGTTTGTCGGGGTGCACGCGGGCGGTGCCCAGCATCGTTCCGCCCTTGGCCAGCAGCCGGTCGTTGCGGTCATCGTTGCGCAGCTGCATGCGCCGGTTCTCCAGCAACCCGCGCCACCCGTCCTGGAATCCGACCACCGAGGAGCCGTACCGGGCGTCGCAGGTGCGCACCACCGCCCGGATAACGGCGTTGAGCCCGGGGCAGTCGCCGCCTCCCGTGAGAATTCCGATCCGCATGCCCTCATCTTGCCCTGCCGGCAACCGGCGTGGCGGCGGGATCTCAGATGGCCGACGGCAAAGGTCCGCGGGCTGCCTCGTAGGCGGCGCCCACTCGGTACAGCCGATCATCTGCCAATGCGGGCGCCATGATCTGCAGCCCCACCGGCAGCCCGTCATCCGGGGACAGCCCCGATGGCACCGACATGCCGCAATGGCCGGCCAGGTTCACCGGCAGTGTGCACAAGTCGTTCAGGTACATCGCCAGCGGATCGTCTACCTTCTCTCCCAGCCGGAACGCGGTGGTCGGTGTCGTCGGTGACACCAGCACGTCGACGGATCGGTAGGCCTCATCGAGATCGCAAGCGATCAACGTACGCACCTTCTGCGCCCGGTTGTAGTAGGCGTCGTAGTAGCCTGCGGACAACGCGTAGGTGCCGATCATGATGCGCCGCTTGACCTCCGGCCCGAGACCGGCGGCCCGGGTCAGCGCCATCACCTCTTCGGCGCTGTGGGTGCCGTCGTCGCCGACTCGCAGCCCGTAGCGCATCGCGTCGAAGCGCGCCAGGTTGCTCGACACCTCCGACGGCAGGATCAGATAGTAGGCGGCCAGCCCGTAATCGAAGTGCGGGCAGTCGACTTCGCTGACCTCGGCGCCCAGCGTGGTCAACTGCTCGACCGCGGCCTCAAACGACGCCAGCACTCCCGGCTGGTATCCGTCGCCGCGCAGCTGCCGGACCACCCCGACGCGCACGCCGCGCAGATCACCCGCGGCGCCGGCCTTCGCGGCGCCGACGACATCGGGCACCTCGGCGTCCACGGATGTGGAGTCGCGGGTGTCGTGCCCGGCGATCACCTGATGCAGCAATGCGGTGTCGAGCACTGTGCGTGCACACGGGCCGCCCTGATCCAGCGACGACGCACAGGCCACCAGCCCGTAGCGAGACACCGTGCCGTACGTGGGTTTGACGCCGACGGTCGCGGTCAGCGCGGCCGGCTGACGGATGGAGCCTCCGGTGTCGGTTCCGATGGCCAGCGGAGCCTGGAACGCGGCCAGCGCCGACGCGCTGCCGCCACCGGAGCCACCGGGCACGCGGTCGACGTTCCACGGGTTGCGGGTGGGGCCGTATGCGGAGTTCTCGGTCGACGAGCCCATCGCGAACTCGTCCATGTTGGTCTTGCCCAGAATCGGGATACCGGCAGCGCGCAGCCGCGCGGTGACAGTGGCGTCATACGGGGGACGCCAGCCCTCGAGGATTTTGGAACCGCAGGTGGTGGGCATGTCGATGGTGGTGAACACGTCCTTGAGCGCCAGCGGAACCCCGGCCAGCGCCGAGGGCAGCTGATCGCCTGCGGCCAGTGCCTTGTCGACGGCGGCCGCCGCCGACAGTGCCTCGTTGGCCGCTACGTGCAGGAAGGCGCGGTACCGGTCGTCCGTTGCCTCGATCTGGTCGAGGCAGGCCTGGGTGATCTCGACCGACGACAGCTCCTTGGCGGCGATCCGGGCGGCCAGGGTCGCGGCGTCGGATCGGATGATCTCTGTCACTGGCCCTCCCCGAGGATCTGGGGGACGGCGAAGCGGCCGTCAACGGCTTCGGGCGCCTCGGCCAGCGCTTCTTGCTGCGTCAGACACGGTGCCGTCTCGTCCGGGCGCGTGACATTGACGTCCTTGAGCGGGTTATCGGTCGGTTCGACGCCGGTGACATCGACCGCCTGGATCTGGCTGACGTGGGTCAGGATGGCGTCAAGTTGGCCGGCGAAGCTGTCCAGCTCGGTATCGGTCAACGCCAGCCGGGCCAACCTGGCCAGGTGCGCCACCTCGTCGCGGGAGATCTGGGACACGAGCGAAAAGCCTAACGTGGCGGCGAACCGTCCCGCTTTGCGAGCCGGTCAGGCCGTGCCCGGCGGAAATGCCGTGCGCGCGCCGCTGTGCAACAGTGGGCCAGTGCCGTCGTATCTGTTGCGCATCGAGCTACTCGACCGCCCAGGCAGCCTGGGTTCGCTGGCCGTGGCGCTCGGTTCGGTGGGCGCTGACATCCTGTCGCTCGACGTGGTGGAGCGAAGTTCGGGTTATGCGATCGACGACCTGGTCATCGAACTGCCCCTGGGGGCGATGCCCGATACATTGATCACCGCCGCCGAGTCACTCCACGGTGTCCGGGTGGATAGCGTCCGTCCGCATACCGGCCTGCTGGAAGCGCACCGCGAGCTGGAGCTACTCGACCATGTCGCAGCGGCCGGCGACAAGCCGTCCAGGCTGCAGGTCCTGGTCGACGAGGCACCCAAGGTGCTGCGCGTCAGCTGGTGCACGGTGTTGCGCAGCTCGGACCGAGAGCTGCAGCGCCTCGCCGCCAGCCCGGGCGCTCCGGAAACCAAGGCGGATTCGGCGCCGTGGCTGCCGATTGAGCACGCCGCGACGCTGGACGGTACCGCCGAATGGGTGCCGCAGGCATGGCGCGACATGGACACCACGATGGTCGCCGCGCCGTTGGGCGACCCGCACACGGCGGTAGTGCTGGGCCGTCCGGGCCCGGAATTCCGGCCTTCGGAGGTGGCCCGGCTGGGTTACCTGGCCGGAATCGTGGCCACCATGTTGCGCTGAGCCGCCGCGTTACCGCCGGAAATATCGAGGCGCAGAGCGCGATCCGCACATCACCGCCGGGTCGTCGCCATCGAGGAACACTACGTGTCCCGAGAGAGCATGAATATGTTTATCGTTTATGCCAGCCCCACTGTGGCAGCGACTGCGGCCCAGCCTGAAACAGCGGCTAGCGCGCCCGAGAGAGTGGCGTTCTTGGGGCGCACAGACGACCTTTCAGGCTTGCGATCCTGAGTAGCTGAATGGTTAGGTTCGTGGCCCCCAGCATAGGGAGGATCCCGATATACGTTCGCAGGGAGGGTGTGCGTCCATGTAGCTGTTCAATGCTGCCGAACACATATAAACATCCGATGGTGAAAATGGCGGCGGGGATGGAGTACGCCATTAAGGATCTACGCTCAGCAATGATTTGCGTCGCATAATCTATCTCGTCGGTCGACATGGGTTCGCCTTTGCGCAACTTACTTAAGACCATCCTGACGCTCCCGACTTTTTCGCTCAGCGGAGTGGGTGCGCGTCCCAGAAGCCGTTGTACGAAAGCGCAGGCAACAGCGCCGAACACCAATTCGGCCACGAAGGCCAGTGTCGTCAGATAACCAAATACGCTCGAATTCATTGTTTCACTCCTTTGCGCCGTCGTCGCCTCTTTGAATCACACCCTGACCCGCTTCCGAACCTCGCTTCGGCGATGGGACGCAATCGGTGTGTCTGACCAGACGATCCCTCGTCAACCGCTGCGATCAGCTATCCGTTTCTTGACGTCGTTGTCGTTGTGGGGTCGGGAAGTGGGCCCGTCGTCGTCTTCCCACAGCAGCAGTTGACGTACCGCCGGACGCGGACCGTAGGGCCGCAGCATCTGGCTGGCAGGGCGGGGGCGCACGCGTTGGGGCCACCAGAACCAGCGACCCAGAAGCGTTGCGATGGAGGGGGTCATGAACGATCGCACGATGAGGGTGTCGAACAGCAGGCCGAGCGCGATGGTGGTGCCGACCTGGCCGATTGCCCGTAGATCGCTGAACACGAAGGAGGCCATGGTGGCGGCGAACACCAGGCCGGCGGAGGTGACGACCGAGCCGGAGCCGGCCATGGCGCGGATGATGCCGGTGTTGAGTCCGGCGTGGATTTCCTCTTTGAATCGGGAGATCAGCAGCAGGTTGTAGTCCGATCCCACCGCCAGGAGCAGGATGATCGAGAGCGCCAGCACGATCCAGAGCAATTGGATGCCGAGGATGTCTTGCCACACCAGCACCGACAGCCCGAACGACGCCCCTAGTGACAGCACCACCGTGCCCACGATGACGATCGCGGCGACCAGGCTTCGGGTAACGAACACCATAATGAGCAGAATGAGGCTCAGTGCGGCGATGCCGGCGATCACCAGGTCGTATTTCGCGCCTTCACTGATGTCCTTATAGGTGGCCGCGGTGCCGCCGATATAGATGTTGGAGTCCCCCAAGGGCGTGTTCTTCACGGCCTGTTTCGCCGCGTTCCTGATCGGGTCGATATGCGAGATGCCCTCGGGGGTTGCGGGATCACCTTCATGGGAGATGATCATCCGAGCGGCCTTGCCGTCCGGCGAGAGGAACAATTTCAGACCCCTCTTGAACTCGGGGTTGTCGAAAGCCTCGGGCGGCAAGTAGAAGGAATCGTCGTTCTTCGCGGC
>DATIOT010000543.1:0-10017 GCA_035472875.1 Mycobacterium sp. | reverse complement strand
AATGTGTACGGCCACCCAAGCATCTTCGCGCGTTCTACATCAAGCATAGGGATGGAGGTGTACTGGCAGTCAAAGGCAGTGAAGTTGTCGACGAGGATCTGGAACGGGCATTTCGTCAGCACTATAGTCTTGGCCAGCGTTGGCCCGGTCCGGAGGTGTTCCCTCTCCACGAGCAGAAGCTAGGGATGGCCGTTCGTACATCCGAGGCCATCGACGAAGCCAATATTACGGCTCGTTTTCAAGAGGAGTATGTTCGTCAATTCGACAACATAGCGGATGTTCCAATTCATTTGGCGGTTTATCGCTTTCCCGAGGAGATAGTCGACAAATACTTCGCAATCATAGATAAATTCGCCTCAGACAGGAACAAACATCTATCCAAACTCCTCGGCCAGGAGGGGCTTGCTGCTTACGTCTACTTTTTTCCCCACCTCCCTATCCGGCTAGCTCATTTTGTTCCACCTCAGTGGGGAGGCGATGGAATCATTGATGCTCCAAGCCGTGACAGCATTTTGAAAGCCAACCACGGGTATGACGCCCATGCTGCGACGGAGACTTTTTTCTCTCTGGCAGGCAGGATGCTCGCGATTGGCTTTTTTCCCCTTAGCATGGCTTCTTATGGGATTGGTTACTGTACGAGCGCTCAGAATGTTACCACCAAAGGTGGAATGGTCGATATGGATTCCCTCTATCCCTTCGAAAAGGTGAAGAACGATTGGGAATTTTCGACGACCTTTCTAACAACTATGTCATCTCTTTGTGCGACAGCAAAGGTTCTTTTGTATTCGCCGCTACCGTATATTCGGTTTGAATTTCAGGATCCATCGACCATTTCAATTTTGCTGACCGATTTCGTCTGGAACCGGGTTCGGCAAGAGGTATCAGCCTGTGCTCAAAATGGCATCAAAATCGATGACAGACTTGACAAGATGTTATCACGGCCTTCTCTAGAGAAGATCTCTGACCTTGTCGGGAGAATGTATCCACGGCGTGAAGATTTCTTCCTTGCTAGTCATATGGCCATGGGATATGACAATCGTGGCTGGGATTGACAACAGATCAAATTTCATAGTGGTTTCAGAAAAGAACCGGGAGGTACTCGCGAGGGATCGAAGCAGCCGGACGGCACCACAAACGCGACCGCCCGTTCGATACCGTTCGCGCCCACCGGTGTTGGCGCCGGTCAACTATGGCGCGCCGCCTCCTGGGCCAGCTGCACCCGCGAGGTGAGTCCGAGCTTGGTGTAGACGTGGGTGAGGTGCGCCTGCACGGTGCGGGGTGAGACGAACAGCCGGGCGGCGACGTCCTTGTTGCCCAGGCCCTCGCTCACAAGCTTGACGACGTCGAGTTCGGCGCGGGTCAGCGACGCCCAGCCGGTGCTGGCGCGCTTGCGTTCGCCACGGCCGCGCTGCGCATAGGCGATAGCTTCGTCGATCGAGAGCGCCGCGCCTTCGGCCCATGCCGCGTCGAACTCGTCCTGCCCCAATGCATCCCGGACCGCGGCCCTCCTGGCCTCGTCCTCGTCGTGCAGGACTTTGAAGGGCACCAGTCCCATGTGCTGGCGGGCTGATTGCGCTGCGCCGAACAGTCGCGCGGCGGGCAGGTGGTTGCCCACCGCGGCCGCCACGATGGCGAGGCAGTCGAGGGCAAAGGGAATGAGGAAGTCGCCCTTGACCCGGGCCGCCAAGTCGAGAGCGTCGTAGGCATCGCCTTCGGCCGCGTCGAGTTCGGCTCGCGCGACCTTGACGCGTGCGCGCGACGTCAAGGCCGCCGCCAGACCCCAGCCCTTGTTCGACGACACGACGTCGTCGGCCCAGCGAGCGGCAGCGGCCAGATCGCCGCAGGCCAGCGGGGCCAGGGCCGCCCAGGTGTATATCCCGGACGTCATGGGATCGATCGCGGTGCGCTCGCGGGCTGCCTCGTATGCCTCCCACGCCGCGGTCGCATCGCCCGCCGCCAGGTGCACGGTGCCGAACGCCGAGTAGGCAAGCCCCCGCTGGATATCAAGCAGATCGTTTGCACGTTGCAGGGCCGCTTCGGCCAACGCTCGGGCGTTGGCCAGATCGCCCAGGTACGCCAGCGTGAACGCCCGCTGCACCGACGCGCTTACCGCGAAGATCGCATCGTGGGCAGCGACGAATTCCTCCACCACCGCGCGCAGCTGGTCCGCCGCCCCCCGCACGTCGCCGCGTAAAAGTTGCGCCCAGGTCAGGATCCAACGCAATTGGCGGCAGACGAAGTCGTCGCCGATTTCGGCGGCAATGATCAGTCCCTTTTCGGCGGCCACCCTCGCCGCGACCGGCAGCGTGCTGCACCCGCGCGGTCATGCATTCGAGGGCGAGGATCTGCCCTAACGACCGGGAATCGCCGAGGTCTCGCGCGAGGTCCGTGGCCTCGGCGAAGTATGAGCTGGCCAGCTCGCGGTCCTGCGCATTGGCGAGGGCACCGCATGCGATCAGCGCGCGCACAACCAGGGCGGGGTCGCCAAACGCGCGTGCCATCGCCAGCGTTCGCTCCGTCTCATCGAGCCCGGAGGACTTGCCCGACAACGACCGCAGCACGGCCCTGCTCGCGGTCGCGCGCACCCGCGCCGCCAACTCGTCGGCACCGTCCGGGCCCTGATCGCCAAGGGCGGCGTCGAGCCAATTCAGTCCCTCCTGGATCGGACCCCGCGCCCACAGCGGTTCCAGCGACGACGCTAGCGTCAGCGCCAAGTCGGTATCCGAGTTTTCCCGGCTCCAGGCGAAAGCGGCTCGGAGATTATCGATTTCGGTTCCGGCCTGATCGATGCGCCGTTGTCGATCGGTGGTCGTCGGCGCGTCGAGTGCGGCCACCAGGGCGGTGTAGTGGTCGCGGTGACGGGCCCGTATGTCGTTGCCTTCGCGCGATTCGCTCAGCTTCTCCTGCGCGTACTGGCGCACCGTTTCCAGCAGCCGGTAGCGGGTGCCCAGCGGGCTGTCCTCGGTAACCACCAGCGACTTGTCCACCAGCAGCGTGAGTTGGTCGAGCACCTGGTAGCGCTCCGCTCCCGCCACGGCCTGAGCGGCTTCGAGGTCAAACCCGCCGAAGAAGACGGCCAGCCTTCGGAACAACACCTGTTCGGGCTCGGATAGCAGTGCATGCGACCAGTCGACCGACGCGCGCAACGTCTGCTGGCGGCGCACCGCGGTGCGGGCTCCGCCCGTCAGTAGCCGGAATGTGTCGTGCAGGCTGTGCAGGATTTCGGTCGGCGACAACGCGCGGACACGCGCGGCGGCGAGTTCGATGGCCAGCGGCAGTCCGTCGAGCCTGCGACAGATCTCGGTCACGGTTTCGGCGCTGGCCGCGGTGATCCGGAAGTCGGGCTTGGTCCGGCGCGCGCGGTCACTGAAAAGTTCGATGGCCTCGTCGTTGAGCGACAGTGAAGGCACTCGCCAACTCACCTCGCCGGCCACCCCGATCGGTTCGCGGCTGGTGGTCAGCAGGGTCAGGCTCGGACAGCTGCCCAGGAGGTCGGTGATCAACTCGGCGCTGGCGTCGAGCAGGTGCTCGCAGTTGTCCAGCAGGATCAGCATCTGGCGATCGCGAATGAACTGCGCAAGCACGCCCATGGTGGGTTGACCGGGCTGGTCGGGCAGGCCCAGGGCGCGGGCGACGGTCACCGGCACCACGTCGGGATCGGTGATCGGCGCCAGATCGACGTACCAAACCCCGCCGGCGAATTCGCTGGCTACCTCGGTGGCGACCTGTATCGCCAGGCGTGTTTTGCCCGCCCCGCCTGCGCCGGTCAGTGTCACGAGCCGGTTGTCGGCGAGCGCTTGGCGAATGCCTTTGATTTCCGATTGACGTCCGATGAAACTCGTCAGCTGCGTCGGAAGACGCTCGGCCGCAACGGCGTTGGCGGTGCGCAGGGGCGGGAAGTCGTTGTGCAGATCGGGGTGGCAGAGTTGCACGACACGTTCGGGGCGCGGCAGGTCGCGCAGCGGGTGGGAGCCCAGGTCGGTCAGTGTCACGTCCAGCGGGAGCTGGTCGACGACAAGCGGTTCCGTCGCGCCCGACAGCACCGTCTGGCCGCCATGCGCGAGATCGCGCAGCCGGGCGGTGCGGTTGATCGTCGGGCCGATGTAGTTGCCTTCGTCGCGCAGCTGGATGTCGCCCGTGTGCACTCCGATGCGCAGCTTGATCGGCGCCAGCGGCGCCCGCTGCAAGTCCAGGGCGCATGCCACCGCGTCGACGGCCCTGGGGAACGCGACGACGAAACTGTCGCCCTCGCCCTGCTCGACGGGTCGGACACCGTGGTGGGTGGCGACCGCTTCGGACAGTGTCTGGTCGAGGCGCGCGACGGCGGCTTTCATCGCCTCGGGCTGGGCCTCCCAGAGGCGCGTCGAACCCTCGACGTCGGCCAGCAGCAACGTGACCGTTCCAGTCGGAAGCTCGCTCATGACCGCGTCCATGTCTGGGTCGTTCCAGCTTGTTTCGCTCATGTTAGCCAGCATGTTCTGACGTGTTGGACCGAACATCAGCGAAATCGCCAATATTTGCGGCGCCGGCATGCTTACCTGCCCGTCCTTTCACATTTGCTGCCGCTGACGCGGCGCGCGGCTGGAGTCGACGACGATGACCCCTGAAGGTGCCGGGGTGGGTGTCGCTGCGTTCACGCTCGGCGGCACTATGAACGGGTGAAGCCGTTTCGTATCGACGTTGCCGACGACGTTCTTGATGATTTGCGATCGCGTTTAGCGCGCACCCGTTGGCCAGAAGCCGAGTGCGTCGATGACTGGAGCCAGGGCATTCCGTTGGCTTACACCCGCGAGCTGGCCGACTACTGGGCCAGCGCATACGACTGGCGGCCTCGCGAGGCCGCGCTGAACCGCTTCGACCAGTTCATCGCCGAGATCGACGGGTTGGACATCCATTTCATCCACCAGCGCTCTCCGCACGAAGACGCCTTCCCCTTGGTGATCACCCACGGCTGGCCTGGGTCAATCGTGGAGTTTCACAAGGTGATCGAGCCGCTGACCAATCCGACGGCCCACGGCGGACGCGCCGAAGACGCCTTTCACGTCGTCTGCCCGTCACTTCCCGGGTATGGCTTCTCAGGAAAGCCCACCCGAACAGGGTGGGGCGTGGAAAAGATCGCCGCGGCGTGGGAGACGCTCATGCTGAGCCTTCGCTACGACCGCTATGGCGCCCAGGGAGGGGACTGGGGCGCGGCGGTCACCACGCAGATAGGTCGCAACCGGGGCCACTGCGCGGCCATCCATCTGAACATGCCGGTCGGCAGACCCACACAGGAAGCGCTGGCCAACCCAACCGCGGAGGAGCAACGGGCCATGGCCGAGTTGGCCGAGCATCGAAAGTGGGGTACCGGCTATTCCAAGCAGCAGTCGACCCGGCCCCAGACAGTGGGCTACGGGTTGGTCGATTCGCCGGTGGGACAACTGGCGTGGATCGTCGAGAAGTTCTGGGCGTGGTCGGACTGCGATGGCAACCCTGAGAACGTGTTCAGCCGGGATGAGCTCCTCGACAACGTGATGGTGTATTGGGTGACCGGCACCGCCGCGTCCTCGGCCCGCTTGTACTGGGAGAGCTTCCAGGTCTGGCGGGGCGGGGATCGTGTCGAATTGCCCACCGGCGTTGCCGCTTTCCCCGGCGAGCTCCTCAAGGCCCCGCGCAGCTGGTGCGAGCCGGTCTACAACATCACCCACTGGACGGACATGCCGCGCGGCGGCCACTTCGCAGCATTTGAACAGCCGGACCTGTTCGTCGAGGATGTTCGCGCGTTTTTCGCCACTGTCCGCTGAGACGGCGGGCTCACCCCGGCGGTGCGAAGAACTCCAACGCGATGCCGTCGGGATCGCGGAAGCTCAACCCCGAGCCGTAGGGCGCGTCCACGACGCCGCCGTGCTCGATGCCCAACTCGCCCAGCCGGGTGACCCAGTTCTCCAACTCGGCGCGGTTGGCGCAGCCGAAGCCGACATGGTCCAGGCCGACTCGGTGCTCGCTGAATTTCTCGTCGGGCGCCGCACGATCATGCTGATGGATGCCGAATACGGTGCCGCCATCCAAGAACCACACCAGATGCCGAAAGCCGGCGTCGGTGTGCTCGTCGAGCACCGGGTCGGCGCCGAGAAGGCGCCGGTACCACGGTCCGCTGACTTCGAGGTCGCGCACCGTGACCGCGACGTGGTTGAGCGCCGGAAAAGTCATGGCTTGACACGATAGTCCGCTCTACGGGCCGCCCCGAGCGTCGGGCCGCTCGCCGAGTAGCCACCGTCGACGGCCAGCGCGGCGCCGGTGATGAACGAGGCTTCGTCGCTGGCGAGAAACAGTGCGGCGGCAGCGAGTTCGGCAGGCTCGCCCCAGCGGGCCATCGGTGTCGGTAGATAACTGCCGGGTGGCACCTCGGCGTCGGGCTTGGCGCCCGCCATGCCGGTGTAAGTCATGCCGGGGCAGATCGCGTTGATGCGCACGTTTGTTTGCGCGTAGTCCAGCGCCGCGGATTTAGTCATCTGCACCACCGCGGCTTTCGCCGCGGCGTAGCAGGACAAGCCTTTCCAGCCGACGAGTCCAGACGCCGAGGCCGTGTTGACGATGGCTCCGCCACCGGCGTCGAGCATGGCGGGGATCGCGTACTTCATACCGAGGAATACGCCCTTGAGATTGATCGCCAGGATGGTGTCGAACAGCGCCTCGTCAGTGTCGGCCAGGGCCACGTGTGGCCCGCCGAATCCGGCATTGTTGAGCAGAATATCGACCTGACCGAATCGGTCGACGGCGGCGGCGATCATGCGTTGCACGTCGGTGGCCTTGGTGACGTCAACGCTCACTGGCACAGCGACATCGCCGAGCAGATCGGCGATGTCGCGTTCCTGCCCACTGATATCAGCGCAGACGACACGGGCTCCTTCGTCGGCGAATCGTCTGGCAGCCGCCCACCCGATACCGGAGCCGGCGCCGGTGATGATGGCGACCTTGCCCCCAAGACGGTTCTGTCCCATCCAGGACCCGTCCTAGACGATCCGCCGGCCGCGACGCGCGCGAGATCGCATATCCCACAAGTAGAGCTGATAGCCGAAGATCCATGCACGGTGTGGAATCAACCGGTCGGCGAGCCGCAGGGCCGCCAGTAGCCACTCGAACCGGCGCTGCTGGCTCTCCGACCAATCCAGGCGCATCATCGACCGAAACTCGGGGGCCAAGAATCCCGTCGTCGCGAATAGGTTCAACGGCCCCGCCAGCGCTCGCAAGGGCCACGGCAGGAATGCCACCGATGCCACCCCGCGCAGATGCTCTCGCACCGGCGGGTCGATGTGCAGCTCGTCGAGCGAGCGTTTCCAATACTCGTCGAACGCAACCCGGTCAGGCGGCCACATACGCTCGGGCACCTGCAGTGTGGTCCCCAGCCGCTTGGCATCGCGATAGACAACGTCGGCGGTGGCGTCATCGAGCGTGCCGTGCAGGAACTCGTGCTGATCAACGAAGTAGCGGTACAGACAGGAAGCCACCCACAGCTGCAACTTGGGGTCAAACGCGTTGTAGGACACCGGACTAGACGACGTCGACCGAACCTGCCGGTGTGCGACGTCCACGGCGCCGCGGATCAGCGCTCGGTCGGACTCCGTCCCGATCGTCGCCACCGCGAGGTAGGTGCCGGTGGTGCGGGCCCGTTTGAACGGATGCTTGTAGACGTTGCCGCTGCCCACCGGACTTTCCAGCACGCCGTAACCGACGCCGGGCAAGGACAGCTGCATGATCACGTTCGCGGCCGGTAACAACGTCGCCGCCGGGTTCAGCAGATCGGCGATCCGGGTTGCGGGCCGCTTCATTGCGGATCTCGCCTCATGGAATCGAGTAGACCACGTGTGAGACGCTGCCGGGGTGTTTGCGACGAGACGGCAGGTCCGGATGGCCGGCGTGCTGGCCGGCTACCTGGCTGACCTCGCACTGGGCGACCCGAAGCGGGGGCATCCGGTCGCGCTGTTCGGCCAGGCTGCCGCCGCGTTGGAGCGGGTCACCTACCGCGACACCAAGCTGGCCGGCGCAGTGCAGGTGGGCCTGATGGTCGGTGCGGTGGGCCTGCTGGGTACGGCCGTGCAGTCGGCCGCCACCCGCCGGGGCCCGCTCTGGTCGATCGTTGCCACCGCCACCGCGACCTGGATATCGCTGGGTGGAACGTCATTGGCGCGCACTGGCCTGGCGATGTCCGGGCTGCTGGAGCGCGGCGACGTCGAGGCTGCGCGACGGTTGCTGCCGTCGCTCTGCGGGCGCGATCCGGCGTCGCTGGACGGCGCCGGCCTGACCCGCGCGGCCCTGGAATCGGTCGCAGAGAACACATCCGACGCCCAGGTGGCGCCGCTGTTGTGGGCGACGGCGGGTGGGGTGCCCGCGGTGCTGGGATACCGCGGCATCAACACCCTGGATTCGATGGTCGGCTACCGCTCCCCGCGTTATATCCGGTTCGGTTGGGCCGCAGCACGATTGGATGATTTGGTCAACTACGTCGCCGCCCGGGCGACCGCGGCGCTGGTGGTGGTGTGCGCACCGCTCGTCAGCGGATCGCCGTCAGGTGCGGTGCGGGCCTGGCGCCAGGACGCGGCCCGTCATCCCAGTCCAAACGCGGGCGTGGTCGAGGCGGCCTTCGCCGGGGCACTGCGGGTCCGGCTCGGCGGACCCACCCAGTACCACCATGAGCTGCAGATCCGCCCTAGCCTGGGTGATGACCCGCCGCCCACAGTGGCCGACCTGCGCCGCGCGGCGGCGCTCTCCCGGGCAGTGCAGGTGGCCGCCGCGCTATTTGTCGCGCTCGCGATTCACCGCCGGCGGCCGTAGCGGTCGGCGAGTTTTTCTTCGACGGTCATCGGGGTTTCCTGGGCCGACGCTTGTTGCTTTTCTCGGCGGCGGGCACGGATCTCGGAGTAGGCGAAATAACCCAACCCGATCGGTGCGAGGATGCCGAACGAAATCCACTGGATGCCGTAGGACAAAAACGGCCCGGCGTCCAAATGTGGCACGCCGATCACGCCGAGCCCGCCGGGTTGGTTTTCGACCAATTGCAGGTAGGACCCGGCCAGCGAGACTTTGGTCAGCGCCGAGACCTGTTCGGTGTTGATCGAATACACCTGCTGGACACCGTCTCTGGCGAATGGGTCCTTGCCTTGTGCGGTTGGCTCGGAGTCCCGCAGCCGCGCCGTGATGGTCACGGTCTCCGCCGGAGCCCGCGGGAACGGCGGCACATGCGAGCCCTGCTCAGGCCGCACGTAGCCGCGGTCGACCAGGACGGTGGGTCCGTCGTCGACGACGAACGGCACCAGCACCTCGAACGCCGGGTCTGAATCGACGACCCGCAACCGGGCCAGCACCTGAAGGTCGGGCAGGTAATGCCCAGTCGCCGTCACCCTGCGCCACTGCGCACTCGGGGCCGACGAATCCTGCTGTGGTAACAAGGTTTTCAGCGGAACCGGCGCGGTGTTGAGGGAATACTCGATCTGCTGGTTTTCCCGTGACGTCCTGGTGTTCTTTCCCAGCTGCCACGGCGCGAGCACCATGAAGCACAGGTAGGTGAAGGCGATGACCACCAGAGCCAGCGCTATCCAGCCCGGCCGCAGCAGGAATGCCAGGCGACGCATCAACCGTGTCCGTTCCGCGCCAATTGCTCGTCGACCCAGTCGTGCAGGCCGGGCAAGGCCGCGTCGATGACCGCGTAAACCTCTTCGAAGTCGGCGTGGCCGCCGTAGTAGGGATCGTCGACGTCGAGGGCATAGGCGCCCGCGCGCGGGTCGAATGACCTCAGCATTCGTATGCGCCCCTCTTCGACTCCCAACTGCTGCAACATCCAAACGTGGTTGCGGCCCAGGGCTACCAAAAGATCGGCCGCCAAGTGGTCGGCGCCGATTTGTGCGGCGCGGTGGTCGGTGGGGTAGCCGTGGGCGCGCAGGACTCGAACCGCGCGCTCGTCCGCGCCATCGCCGACATGCCAGTTGCCGGTGCCGGCGCTGCTCACCCGCACCGCGTCGCCGAGGCCACGGCGCCGCAGCT
>DATIOT010000542.1:0-2870 GCA_035472875.1 Mycobacterium sp. | reverse complement strand
GCCGCGGGATCCCCGGACGCACCGGAAGCAGGCTCGGTTGACTGCGTCTGAGGTGCGAATTGCGGTGCCGGGCCGGACTGGTACTGCGACTGGTACTGCGGGGCGACTGGCGACTGGTACTGCTGCTGGCTGCGCGGGGCGGGTGCCGCGGTAGGAGTTTCGGCCACCCGCTGCGTACCGAGCTCAGACAGGCTCGATACACCGAAGGTGCCCAACTGGCTGGTAAAGCCCACCGAGCCGTATCCGCCGCCCTGCTGCTGTTGTTGCACGCCACCGATATGGTGCTCGCCGGTGTCAAAAACCTTTGTGACACCGTTGATCTGGATCGCCAGCCGCCGGGTACTCGGGAAGATTGCGTAGCGCACATCGTTCTGGCCGCCCGCCGCGCTCGGAACGCCGAGGTTGGCCGGCCACCAGTTGGCCGAGGTGAACATCGAGGGGGGAAACACCGAGCTGGTGGCAAGCAGTTGGGCCAACTCGCTGCACAGCGCATCGACGCGCGCCCTGCGCGCGTTGTCGAACATGTTGCCGCCGACCATCGTCATCCCGCCCTGCATCCATTGCCCGGACCCGCCGAGCTCGGGGATCGAGAACTGGGCCATCGTGCCGCCACCGGCGTGGAGGGCAAACAGCATGGCCAGCACCGCCTCGCGGGAGAGCCCGTGGCGCTGGGCGATCTCGACGATGGCGGTTTCGACTTCGGGGGGAACCGTTGCCTTCATAATTGCGAATCTTACGTCGTCGGTACCCCTTCGAGATTACGCAAGCCACGTGGGGGTCTGCAGGTGAAGTGCCGCCACAGCCCACGGATCTACGCCCCGCGCATGCGTGACCTTGAGACCATCGACTCCGAGCTGCGATTGGTGGCGGTTCTTCGCCGTGCGGCTCGGGAGCGGGGTGGGCTGCTGCCGTCGATAGAACGTGGCGAATGCGCTGCTGGATGAACGCCGCGAGCTGATCGGATGGGCTACAACCGCCAGGCGGGAATTTTCACAAATCCCGATGTGAGTAGCGCGGAAGCGTTTACCCTCCGATAAACGCGAAGGTTGCCGCGATGAGAGCGACGATACGGACGGACATGCGCCCAAACCTCCCTGTTTGGTGACGCTCTTGTTTGGTGACGTGGCTCGTTCGTCGATGGGAGCGCCTCTCATCTCTAACTGCCCAGTGCCTTCGCCGTGCATGCACACTCAAAATGAGCGGTACCGGCAAGCGGCACCGCGGTCGAGCAGTTCCTGACCAAACGACACCAGATCCGTGCCAATCAATCACTTTCCGCTACCTCAGAGTTCGGCGAGCGCGATGCCGGTGAGGCCTGGCCCGAGGTGCACCAGTTCCGTGTCAAGGCCGCTGTCTAGGTTGACGTGGCGGATGCTGCCACCGAGATCGCCGACGTAGAACTCTGACTCGGAGACGGCAGCCAGCCCGATCGCCTCATGGTATCCGCGAGAGAGGATCTCGGGTGTGCCGACGCTGGGCTGCACCATCGCGCGGTTGAGCGTGTTGCCCTCCGGTTCGGCGCCCCGATCGGTCCACACCAGTGTCGCCCCGCCGAATAGGTGCAGGTCGATTGGCTCCGGTAGGTCCTTCCACAGCAGTTCGATGTCGTCGCGGTGCTGGGCACTGGTGCCCGGCCGGAGATCGAGGGAGGCACGAAAGATCCTGCCCTCACCCGCTTTTGGTGCCCCCTTCTGCGTCCAGTACAGCAGGCGCCGATCCAGATCGATGGCGATGCCGACACAGTGGTTGCTGATCGTGTGCGCGGCCTCCTCACCAACCGCCGGCACCACCAGTGGACGCAGCTCACTACCGTCAAGGTTGCACGACAGCACCTGCATGCCCTCGCGATCGCACCAGTACAGCACGCCCGCCTCGAAGTCAGCGGCGAGCTGTTTGCCGGTCGTGAAGGCCCCGCGCGGCACGATCGTGACGCGATTACTCCCGTCGAGATCGGCACGCTCCAGCGACCCGTTGCGGGCGTACGCCACTTCTGAACGTGGGCCGCTTCCGGGGTCGGGAGCGCCCATGTTCGTCCAGTACACGTGGCCCCGCAGCTGGTCGACGACGATGCCGTCGGGCCTCTCGTCGAGTCCGGTGATCAGGGTGCGCACCCGAGCGCCGTCCAGAGACACCGCCTGCATCTTTTGTTTGCCATCGTTGAGCACCAGTAGCTCGGTCATCGGAGTCCACTCTCGATTTCAGCTCGGGCGCCATGAACCGCGACGAACGAGGGCATGGCGTCGCAGATCGCCTCGATGTTTCGGCCGGCTTGCATGACCGCGCGGTCGGGTCGGATGATCGCGGCGCGGGCGCGGCCGTTGCGCAGCCAGCGGTTCAGTTCGCTGCCAGGGTCGGCGAGCACGACGGCGGCTCCGCGGCTGCTGAGTTCGTTTCGTTGCGCATCGCTGAGCGGCGAGGAGGTGACCAGCGCGAATCGGTTCCCGACGACCTCATCGAACCGCGAACCGTCGCTCAGGACCGGGTTGGGGCATAGTGTTCCAGCCAGCTGCCCGGGGGTGCGGGATTTGATCACCATTGCCGATCTGCGCAGCCCCGGGGTGACGCCCTCGGCGGCACTGGCGCGGGTGCCGGGCAGGTGCATGTTTTGCAGCCGCGGGAACACGACGTGGCGGGCGAGGTCGCCCAGCCGGCCGCCCCCGGTCATGGCCGCTCCCACCGACACGGCCATCAATATCATGGCGGCCGCGTGGAGCTTGCGTTCCTGCTCGTAGGTGTCCAGCACGCTTTCGGGCAGCGTTCCGTCGCGGACGCCGACCAGTTTCCAGGTCAGGTTCATCGCGTCGCGCAGGCCCGCGGCCATGCCCTGCCCGACGAACGGCGGGGTCAGGTGGGCGGCGTCACCGAGGAGG
>DATIOT010000541.1:0-7745 GCA_035472875.1 Mycobacterium sp. | reverse complement strand
GAACCTGTAGGTGGCCCACCATCACGGCGACCGGGGGCTCGGTCACTAGCGTCCGGTAAGGCACCAGGTCGTTGGTCTGCAGTTCGCTCAGCGGCGGCGTGACGACGCCGCCCTTGTGTGAATCGCCCGAGCCATGCCCATGACCCGGGAAATGCTTGAGCACCGGCAGCAGTCCGGCGTCTCGCAGACCCTGCGCGTAAGCCCCGGCGTAGGCGGTGACCTTAACCGGATCCGAACCGAACGACCGGTTTCCGATCACGCTGTCGTCCGGGGCGTCGGAGACGACATCGACCACGGGGGCAAAGTCGACGGTAATGCCCAGCTTGCGCATCGCCTCGCCCCGTTGCTGCGCCAAGTCATGGACTTGCTGGACGGACTGGGTCTGGGCCAGTTCCTTGGGCGACGGAGCCGCCCCGATCCGCGACTTCAACCGCGACACCCGGCCGCCCTCTTCGTCGACGCTGACTGCCAGCGGCAGTGGACCTGCTTTGCCTGCGATGTCGGCCAGCGGGCCGTCGAATATCGACAGGTCCGTCCAGCTGCCGATGAAGATCCCACCGACGTGGTAGTCGTTGACGACGGCCCTGGCGTCGTCGGCGTTCTTTATTCCCACCATCAGCAGCTGGGCCAGTTTGTCGCGGGGCGGCAGCGTGGTCGGGTCACCGCACATTGGCGGCGCGGGAGCGGCCACCGGCTTGCTCACCGTAGTCGACGATGGGGGCTTTGCGGTGTCGTGGCCGCAGCCTGCCACCAGCGCTGATGCGGCGGCCAGCACAGCCAGGGTGCGCGGAAAAGCCATCGGGACATGTTGTCACGAAGCCAGTTATAACCCTGCCTCCAGGGGTCCATCCCTGTTACGTTTGCTTTAGCCCTTTTCTGACCGGCGGGGACTAGCGGGGTTAGCAGGGCACTAAGCGAGGAGCCAGCGATGACCGGGTTCACGCTGGCCGCCGCGGCCAGCATCGCGGCGGGTCTATCGATCGGTGCCGCCGTGACCGTTGGCGTCACCCTCGCCGTGGAAGACCACAGCACGGTGCCGGCGCAGGGCCCACCGGCTCGATCCGGGCCGTACCTGGTGGAATACGGCGACCGCTGTTACCACGGGCACTGCCTGCCATGCGACAGCGTGCAAGGGTGTTTGAACAAGCTGCCGCCGGAACTGCGTCCCTAACGGTGACTCGCGGCCCAGGGTCGTGGTCGCCCTTCTGCTAGGTTGACGTTGGGTTGTCTACAGTCACGACCCCGAACCCCAGGGAGCCATCGATGAACCGGATCATTGCGCCCGCCGCCGCGAGCGTGGTGGTTGGTCTGTTGCTGGGCGCGGCCGCGATCTTCGGGATCACCCTGATGGTGCAACAGGACACGAAGCCGCCACTCCCCGGGGGCGATCCGCAGTCGTCAGTGCTCAACCGGGTCGAGTACGGCAACCGTAGCTAGCCCGGCGGCAGGGTCGGCACAAGCGGAGCCTGCGGGAACGGCCTCCGGCTCGTCGGCTGCGCTGCTGTCGCGCCGGTGGTTGCTGTTGGTCGGGGCGGTCGCGTTGGCGTTGACGTTCGCGCAATCCCCGGGGCAGGTATCCCCCGACACCAAACTCGACCTCACCGCCAACCCGCTGCGCTTCCTGGCCCGGGCGACCAACCTGTGGAACAGTGACCTGCCATTCGGCCAGGCACAGAACCAGGCCTACGGCTACCTGTTTCCGCACGGCACCTTCTTTTTGCTCGGCCACTTTTTGGGATTGCCCGGATGGATAACCCAGCGTCTGTGGTGGGCGCTGCTGCTTACGATTGGCTTCTGGGGGCTCTTGCGGGTCGCCGAAACGCTGGGAATCGGCAGCCCGGCGTCACGCGTGATCGGCGCAGCGGCGTTCGCGCTGTCGCCACGGGTGCTGACCACGCTCGGCTCGATCTCGTCGGAAACGTTGCCGATGATGCTGGCGCCGTGGGTGTTGCTGCCCACCATCTTGGCGTTGCGGGGGACCTCGGGCAGATCGGTGCGGGCGCTGGCCGCGCAGGCCGGGCTGGCCGTCGCGTTGATGGGCGCGGTCAACGCCATCGCGACGCTGGCCGGATGCCTGCCCGCGGTGATCTGGTGGGCCTGTCACCGCCCGAACCGGTTGTGGTGGCGCTACACCGCGTGGTGGCTGCTGGCGTTGGTCGTGGCGATGCTGTGGTGGGTGGTGGCGCTGACTCTGCTGCGGGCCATCAGTCCCCCGTTCCTGGATTTCATCGAATCCTCCGGCGTGACAACGCAATGGTCGTCGCTGGTCGAGATGCTGCGCGGCACCGAAAGCTGGACCCCGTTCGTGGCACCGACCGCCACCGCAGGCGCGCCGCTGGTGACCGGATCAGCGGCCATCCTGGGCACCTGCCTGGTCGCGGCGGCCGGACTGGCAGGGCTGGCCAGCCCTGCGATGCCGGCACGGGGACGGCTGGTGACCATGCTGTTGGTCGGGGTGGTGTTGATGGCCGTCGGCTACAGCGGTGGGCTGGGCTCGCCGCTGGCCCACCAGGTGCAGGTGTTCATGGACGCCGCCGGTGCACCCCTGCGCAACGTGCACAAGGCTGAGTCGGTAGTCCGGATCCCAATCGTGCTGGGCATCGCGCAGTTGCTGGGCCGGATACCGCTACCGGGCAGCGCGCCGGTATCGACGTGGCTCACCGCATTCGCTCATCCGGAGCGCGACAAACGGGTGGCCGCGACGATTGTGGTCCTGACCGCGCTGACGGTCAGCACCTCGCTGGCGTGGACCGGCCGGCTCACCCCGCCGGGCACGTTCAGCGCCATACCCGAGTACTGGCATCAAGCCGCGGACTGGCTCAGCGAACACAACACCGCTTCGAAGACCGGGAGCCCTCCCGGGCGCGTACTGGTGGTTCCGGGGGCGCCGTTCGCCACTCAGGTGTGGGGCACCAGCCACGACGAGCCGCTTCAAGTGCTCGGCAGTAGCCCATGGGGGGTGCGCGACTCTATCCCGTTGACCCCGCCGCAAACCATCCGAGCCCTTGATTCCGTGCAGCGTCTGTTCGCCGCCGGGCACCCCTCAGTTGGCCTGGCCGATACCCTTGCCCGCCAAGGCATTTCCCATGTGGTGCTGCGCAACGACTTGGATCCTGAGACGTCGCGCTCGGCGCGCCCGATCCTGGTACACCGGGCCATCGAAGGGTCGCCGCGACTGCAGAAGGTGGCGCAGTTCGGCGCACCGGCTGGGCCCGGCACTGTGTCCGGCTTCGTCGCCGACAGCGGACTGCGCCCGCGATACCCGGCAGTAGAGATATACCGGGTGGCTGTGACCGGTTATCCCGGCGCGCCCTATTTCGCTGAATCCGACGAGCTGGCGCGAGTGGACGGCGGGCCCGAAGTCCTGCTGCGTCTCGACGAGCGGCGGCGGCTACTGGGCCAGCCGCCACTGGGTCCGGTGCTGACGACCGCGGACACCCGAAGCGCCGGTCTGGCGGCACCTGCCGTCACAGTCACCGATACCCCGGTGGCACGCGAGACCGACTACGGCCGGGTAGACGAGCACTCGTCGGCGATCCGGGCGGCCGGCGACGCACGGCATACCTACAACCGGGTGCCCGACTATCCCGTCCCGGGCGCCGACACCGTTTTTGGCAGTTGGACCGGCGGCCGCATCACCGTGTCGAGCTCGTCGTCGGATTCCACCGCGATGCCCGATGTCGCACCGGCGACCTCTCCCGCCGCCGCGATCGACGGCGACTCAGCGACCGCGTGGGTGTCCAACGCACTGCAGGCGGCCGTGGGGCAGTGGTTGCAAGTGGATTTCGACCACCCGGTGACCAACGCGGCCATCACCCTCACACCCAGCGCGACCTCCGTCGGCGCCCAGGTACGCCGCATCCTGATCGAGACGGCTAACGGCAGCACCACCCTGCGGTTCGACGAGCCGGGCAAGCCACTCACCGCGGCGCTGCCCTACGGCGAAACCCCGTGGGTGCGGTTCACCGCCGCCGGCACCGACGACGGATCGGCCGGCGTGCAGTTCGGCATCACCGATCTGTCGATCACTCAGTACGACACATCCGGATTCGCTCACCCGGTCAGCCTGCGGCACACCGTGCTAGTGCCGGGCCCGCCGCCGGGTTCGGGGATCGCGGGCTGGGACCTGGGATCGGAACTGCTCGGTAGGCTGGGCTGCGCCCCGGCACCCGACGCCGTGCGCTGCGCGCCGTCGATGGCGCTCCCGCCAGAAGAGCCGGTCAACTTCAGCCGCACCCTGACGGTTCCGGCTCCGGTGTCGGTGACCCCGATGGTGTGGGTGCGGCCACGACAGGGTCCCAAGCTGGCCGATCTGATCGCCGAGCCGAACACCACCCGTGCCCAAGGTGATTCCGACCCGGTGGACATCCTTGGCTCGGCATATGCGGCCACCGACGGTGACCCGACCACCGCCTGGACAGCACCGCAGCGGGTGGTGCAACACAAGTCCCCGCCGACGCTGACCCTGGCCCTGCCGCGGCCCACCGAGGTGGCTGGGCTGCGCCTGGTCTCCAGCCGGTCGGCGTTGCCCGCGCACCCGACGGTGGTGGCCGTCAACCTGGGCGACGGCCCACAGGTCCGGGAATTGAAGGCGAGCGGCGACGGAGCCGACCAGCCACAAATCTTGTCTTGGAAACTGGCCCTGAAACCTCGGGTAACCGACAGCATCAGCATCAGCTTGCTCGACTGGGAAGACGTCATCGACCGCAATGCTTTGGGCTTCGACCAGCTCAAGCCGCCCGGGCTGGCCGAAGTCGCGGCGCTCGGCGCCGACGGCAGTCCCATCGCGCCCGCCGACGCCACCCGCAACCGCTCACGCGAGATCGCCGTCGGCTGCGACCACGGCCCGGTTATTGCGATCGCGGGCCGGTTTGTGCACACCTCGATCCGGACCACGGCGGGCGCGTTGCTGGACGGCGAACCGGTTGCGGCGCTGCCGTGCGAACGCGAGCCGATCGCGCTGCCCGCGGGGCAGCAGGAATTACTGATCAGCCCCGGCGCTCAGTTCGTCGTAGACGGAGCCCAACTGACGACTCCGGGTGCCGCCGAATTACCCAGTACCACTGGCCCCTCGCCGGTTCCGGCCGCCACCGGGGCATGGGGTCCCGACCGGCGCGAGGTGCGGGCGACCGCGTCGGCCACCTCCCGGGTGCTGGTCATCCCCGAAAGCATCAATCCCGGCTGGGTGGCCCGCACCAGCACCGGGGCCCGATTGACGCCGGTCGCTGTCAATGGGTGGCAACAGGGCTGGGTGGTACCCGCGGGGAACCCCGGCACCATCACGCTGACCTTCGCCACCAACTCGCTGTACCGGGCCGGCCTGGCGGTGGGGCTCGCGCTGCTGCCGCTGCTGGCCTTGCTCGCGTTGTGGCGCACCCGGCGCAGGCCCGCGGACGATCCACCCGCAGCACCATGGACGCCGGGACCCTGGGCTGCGGTCGGGGTGCTGACGGCGGCGGCGGTGATCGCGGGTGCGGCCGGCGTCGTCGTGGCCGGCGCGGCCCTTGGCCTGCGGTACGCGCTGCGACACCGGCAGCGATGGCGCGATTCGGTTACCGTCGCGCTGAGCGCGGGCGGGCTGATTCTGGCCGGGGCGCAGCTGTCCCGGCATCCGTGGCGGTCGGTCGACAGTTACGCCGGCCATTCCGCGAATGTCCAACTGCTGGCACTGATTTCGCTCGCCGTGCTTGCCGCTTCGATCGTGACCATGCCCGATCGCGGGCGCCCTCCGCGCGGCGAATGAATTCTGCGGTGTTGGCTAGCGGTTTACCGGCTGGTTGACTGGATATGCGGGTTGGTGCAATCGCCAGCGTCCGAGGAGTTAGGCCATGGGATGGTTTTCCGCGCCCGAATACTGGCTGGGCAGGCTGGTGCTCGAGCGCGGCGCGGCGGCCATCTACCTGATCGCGTTCGTCGCGGCCGGCCTACAGTTCCGGGCACTCATTGGCGAGCACGGAATCCTGCCGGTGCCCCGATTTTTGGCCGGGCAGAGTTTCTGGCGAACACCGAGCATCTTCCATCTCCGTTACTCCGATCGGTTGTTCGCAGGCGTGTCCTGGTTTGGTGCGACGCTGTCGGCGGCTTTGGTCGCCGGCGCGGCCGACCTGGTACCGCTGTGGGCCGCAATGCTGATGTGGCTGATGCTGTGGGTGCTCTACCTCTCGATCGTCAATGTCGGGCAAACGTGGTATTCGTTCGGCTGGGAATCGCTGCTGCTGGAGACCGGGTTCCTGGTGATCTTCCTCGGCAACGACCGCGTCGCGCCCCCCGTGCTGACGTTGTGGATGGCGCGATTGCTGCTGTTCCGGGTCGAGTTCGGCGCCGGCCTGATCAAGATGCGCGGCGACTCGTGCTGGCGCGACCTGACCTGTCTGTACTACCACCATGAAACGCAGCCGATGCCGGGGCCGTTGAGCTGGTTCTTCCATCACCTGCCCAAGCCGCTGCACCGGATTGAGGTGGCAGGCAACCATTTCGCCCAGCTCGTGGTTCCGTTTGGTTTGTTCGCACCGCAGCCGGTAGCCAGCGTGGCCGCGGCGATCATCGTGGTTACCCAGCTATGGCTGGTGGCATCGGGTAACTTCGCGTGGCTCAATTGGGTGACGATCATCCTGGCGTTCAGCGCCATCGACGACTCATCGGCGGCGACGCTGCTCCCGATACCTGCGCGTCCGGCGCTATCGGCACTGCCGCAATGGTTCGCCGGCCTGGTGCTTACATTCACAGTGGCGGTGCTGTTCATGAGCTACTGGCCGGTGCGCAACATGCTGTCCTCGCATCAGCGAATGAACATGTCGTTCAACCCATTTCACCTGGTGAACACTTACGGAGCCTTCGGCAGCATCGGCCGCATCCGCCGAGAGGTGGTGATAGAAGGCACCGAAGAACCGCGGATCACCGGGCAGACGGTCTGGAAAGAATACGAATTCAAGGGAAAGCCCGGCGCTGTGCGCCGTTTACCGCGCCAATTTGCCCCCTATCATCTGCGGCTGGACTGGCTGATGTGGTTCGCCGCCATCTCGCCGGGCTACGCGCAACCGTGGCTGACGCCGTTCCTGCAACGGCTGCTGTGCAACGATCAGTTCGCGCTGCGTTTGTTGCGGCACAACCCATTCCCGCAGTCGCCACCCCGGTATGTGCGCGCGCAGCTCTACCAGTACCGCTTCACCACTTGGGCCGAGCTGCGGCGCGATCGGGCGTGGTGGCATCGCACCCTGGTGGGCAGGTACGTGCGGCCGATGACGCTGCAGAAAGTGACGTCGCAGCGCAATGACTGAGCGGTGAGCCGTGACGTCATTTCATTCCGCAAGGCGCGTCCTACTTCTGGTAGGACAGAGCTCCCGTTCCGGCGAGCTTTCCGCCTTCGACAATCAGGTACTCCGGACGGATGGGCTTGCCCGCGAAGAAGGCTTCCAGAATTTCCCGGGTGCCTGCCGCGTAGCGGGCCTGGGCCGACAGGGTGGTTCCCGACACGTGCGGTGTCATCGCGTTGTTAGGCATAGTCCGCCAGGGGTGGTCGGCTGGAGGCGGTTGTGGGTACCACACATCGCCGGCATAACCGGCGAGCTGGCCACTCCGCAACGCGGCCGCGATCCCCTCGGGGACGGTTTCTTCGGCGCGGGCGGTGTTCACGATGTAAGAGCCGCGGCGCATCGTGCCCAGCAACCTCTCGTTGAACATCCGACGCGTCGCGTCGTACAGCGGTGAGTGGACGGACACCACATCGACCGAGCGCACCAGCGACT
>DATIOT010000540.1:0-1862 GCA_035472875.1 Mycobacterium sp. | reverse complement strand
ACCGCGCCTCTTCGAACAGATTCACCAACTGGACAGCGTTATCGGCGTGCAGCGCATGGTGTTCGACGGCGCGTGCCAACACCTCCGTCGGGGTGTCGAAGTCCTGGGGGACAGCGCCGGGAACATTCGCCAGCTCGCGTTCCATCACGGCGTAGCAGGCGATGATCGCCTCCCGCGGTTCGCGGCTAAGGTCCACTATCTCGGCCAATCCGAGTTCGGCTGCCCGCGCCAGCGATTCTGAACGTGTCGCCGGTGCCCCGGATTCGACGTCATCGTCGGCGATGGTGCCCGGTGTGGCCGCGCGCCATCGCCGCCGCGACATGATGGCGGTCCCCACGACGATCACCAGCAGCATCGGGACCGTGCTGGCAAGCAGGATTCCGAACATGTCCCCGGTGTTGTTTTGCGGGTGCTGGTGCTGGGGTGGCGGCGGGGCGTTGCCATGCGCCGGCGGCGACGCGCTCGTATCCGGCGTGCCCGGGGAGGGAGTGACACCGTGCGGCGCCAACAGTCGGGTCAGCAGCATCGCAATCAGCAGCCAGGCCACGATCACCCCGAGTCCGATCAGCAACACGCGCCAATTCGGTCGCCCCTTGCCGGTGCCCAGCATTTCGGAAAGATCCGCCGTATTGGGGGCAATCGCACGTGGATCCCGCAATCGCGCGATGACCGCGACCGCTAGCAGCGCGAGCGTCACGCCAAGGGCCGCTATGACGAATATCAGCGCCGCCCGATTGCCGCCCGCCTCGGCATGCGCCACACGCTCGTGAGCCGGCAAGTATCCGCGCAGGGCAGCAGCAACAACGATCAACAGCACGATCAGCGCGACAACGCGCCCCGTCGGCTTGTCAATACCGGGCATCACTGGAATACGATCGGGACGTTGAGCGGGCCGCGGATCGCGGGTGTGTCGCGCCAGGTCACTGTGCCGGCCAAGACGGGTTTGCGGGCGAGGATCTGGCGCAGCGCCACAGTGGTTTCCAACCGCGCCAAAGCCGCACCGAGGCAGTAGTGCGCCCCATAACCGAAGGTTAGCGGCGCTGGCCCGTCGCGGTCTAGTCGGAATCGGTCGGGAGCCTCGAAGACGGCGGGATCACGGTTCGCCGCGGCGACTACAACGAGGGCCTGTTGGCCGGTGATTATTTCGACATCGTCGATGAGCTGGTCCTTCGTCGCCGTGCGCGCCGTCGCCTGCACCGGGCCGTCGAGCCGGAGTAGTTCGGTGATCACCGCCGGGTCGGCCAAATCGAGGCCGTCGACGATGCGGATGCCGTCTGGTTTCGGGGTGAATAAGCGGATCATCGCAGCCCCGAGGAAATTTGCGGTGGTTTCATGGCCTGCGACGGCAATGAGAATTGCGGTGATGACGACGTCGTCGAGGGGCAGCGCCGGGTCGGAGGCGATGAGGCTGAGGAGGTCGTCAGCCGGGTTGGAGCGGCGGTCGGCGGCCAGTGGAAGAAACTCCGTGACGAGAGCCGCGAAGGCGGCTGTGCCGGATGCGATTTCGTCAGGGTCGGCGAGCGCGCCAAGCATCCGAATGATCGCCGACGATTCCTCGCCCAGCAGCCTTGAGGTCTCGGGATTCAGACCGAGCCACTCTGCCGCAACGGTGAGTGGTAGAGGTTGGGCGATATCGGCCATGAAGTCGAACGTGGTGGCCGCCGGGGGGTGATCGATCAGGGCTGCGGCGATGGCTTCGATTCCGTCGGTGAGACCGGTGATGAACGACGGTGTGAACACATCGCGCACCGATCCTCGCAGCCGGGCGTGGTTGACACCGTCGGCGAACAGCGTGGACCGGTCGACCAGATCGGAACCCATGGAATCGATCGCTGCGCGCGCATTCGGGTTGGCCAGTGGGT
>DATIOT010000539.1:0-3493 GCA_035472875.1 Mycobacterium sp. | reverse complement strand
GCGGCGGGCGGCAAGCGTCCGAGGTCATCCTTGCCGCGCGTCTCCAGCGCTGTCATGACCGCGGCCCTGACCAGTGTGGCAAGCAGCACGGTCTCGGCGACGGTCGCCGGCACATCGGCCACTCGCACCTCGACCGTCGGGAATTCCGCCGACGGGCGCACGTCCCAATAGATCATGTCCCGGTCCAAGATCACGCCGGTGTCGACCAACATCCGCACTGTGCGGTCGTACTCTTCGGGTGAGGTGAAGAAGGGCGGCGGACCGGCGGCTGGCCAGCGTCGCCAGAGGACGCTGCGCCAGCTCGCGTGCCCGGTGTCGGCGTTGCGATACAGCGCCGAATTGGCAGACAACGCAAGCAGTGACGGAAGCCATGGTCGCAGCCAATTGCTGACGTGGATCGCGGCCGCACGGTCGGGCACCTGCACGTGCACGTGACATCCGCAGATGCCTTGTTCGTGCGCAATCATCCCGAACTCCGCACCGATCCGCCGGTATCGCTCAGTGCCGGTGACGGGAAACTTGTGCGGTGTAGCCGGCGGAAGCGCCAATGCCAGCAGCCGAACCCCCCTCGCCTCGGCAGCCTGCGTTGCGATGCGCCGCAGCCGGGCGAGTTCCTCGCCGAGTTGCGCACTGGTCGTGGCCACGCTGGAAGTGGTTTCGACCTGGCAACTGCTCAGTTCCAGCTGCAGTGTGACGCCCCGGCGCTCGGCCTCCTTTGCCACCGCCGTGTTCTGCGGGGCGGGTTCGCCGGTCCGCGGATCAACAAGGAGGAACTCCACCTCCGCACCGACGGTGGGAAGGTCGCTCATCCAGCCTCCGGGTGTCCAGCGCGACTCTCAACGCCGATTATCAGCGTCGGCGTTACTAGCAACGCTACGACGGGACAACCACACGGGGGCGGTTAGGGAAAGCGACTGTGGCTTAACGTATCTGACGAGCGCGGCCGATCGGCCGTCAGCTCACGCGAGCGACCGTCGCGAGCGCAGAGTCTGCAGTCGGGTAAATGGGCAGCACCCGGCTGAGCCCACACACGTCGACAATTCGGGCGACGATCCGCTGACGGCTGACCAGGCGCAGTTGGATGCCGCGACGGCGACACCGTTGCGCCTGCTCGGCCAGTACCGCGAACGCGCAGCAGCCCATGAAGTCAAGGCCGGTGACGTCGACGACGAAGGGTCCGGGCGGAGTGACGACGCTCGCCGCCTCGCTGACCAAGTGGCGCCAGGTGTGCTCGTTGCAGGCGTCGATCTCGCCGCCCGCGTTGATGAGCACCGCGGCGCCAGAGCGATCGGTGGTCGCCCGCAGTCTGCTGTGTGGGTCACCCAGCTCGTAGACCAGCCGCGTGCTGAGCATGAGGTGGGGGCTGGACATGGGTTCTGCAATGAGCGGGCTCATGATGGACTCCCTAATCGACCGGCGTCGGAGACGCCGGGATGGATGCCCGTCCTGCTGTCTGAAGACTGACTTTTCGCGGATTGCGAAGCTCTTTTGTATAACGAGACAGGGCGGTCTGTCTACCTGTGCGTCCTAAGAGTATGGTAAGGCTCGTTATGACAAGCCTTGACGTCGCGTCGCCCTTCCCGTCGGCCCGCGAACGGATTTTGCGCGCGGCGTACGTCCTGTTCAGCCGGCGCGGAATCCGCGCGGTGGGCACCGACGAGGTGATTCATCAGGCCGGTGTGGCCAAGGCCACGCTCTACCGGCATTTCGCGACGAAGGATGACCTGGTGCTGGCCGTGCTGCAGCGTCGCGAACAACTCTGGACGCACGGTTTGATCGAGGCGGAGTCACGGGAACGCGGCAACACTCCCGAGGAACAGTTGCTGGCGATCTTCGACGTCATGCACGACTGGTTCCGAAGCCGCGATGGTTACGAAGGCTGCTCGTTTATCAACGTGTTGCTCGAGTTGGGGGCAGATCATCCCGCAGGACGGGCCAGCGTCGCTCATATCGACCACGTCCGCGATATCGTGCGCCACCGCGCGACAGCAGCGGGGCTGTGTGACGTCGAGGGCTTCGCGTCCTCCTGGCACATCCTGATGAAAGGCGCCATCATTCTCGCGGCCGTGGGTGACCTGGATGCCGCTCTGCGTGCCCAGAAGATGGCCCGCACTCTAATCGAACAGCACCGACCGACAGCGGCGGATGCCAGCGAGGCGGCCGGTTAACCCGCGCGGCTGAGGATTTCAAGCGGCGTCGGCGGCAGTGCTGCCGGTTTTGCGCTCGTGCTCGGCCTCGAGTTCGGCAATCGCGCGGGATGTGCGCTCGCGCAACAAGATTGCTGCGATAACGCCGGCAATGATGGCGATGACGAGCGCGATCCAGGAGAACCGCTCCAACCATCGTTCGGCGGCCATCCCGGCGAAATAGACCAGTGCGGTAGTGCCGCCCGCCCAACAGATGGCGCCCGACACGTTCGCTGCCAGGAAGCGCTGGTAGTGCATTTTCAAAGCCCCGGCCAGCGGCCCGGCGAATATCCGCAGCAGCGCGATGAAGCGACCGAAGAACACCGCCCGAACGCCCCAGCGGTTGAACAATTTCTCGGCGAGCGCGACATGCCCGGGACCGAAGTGTTTCGGAAAACGCTGGCCGAGCTTGTCGAAGAGCGGCATGCCGAACCGGCGCCCGATGCTGTAGCCGATCGAGTCGCCTACGGCCGCGCCGATGACGGCGGCAGCGCCGACACCGACGGGGTTGACGGCCAAGTCGTGATGCGACGACATCAGTGCCGCGCTGACCAGCACGATCTCGCCGGGAAGGGGCACACCCAGGCTCTCAACCCCGACCACACCGCCGACCACAAGGTAGACGAAGAGCGGCGGGATCGACTGCAGTAAAGCCTCCACATTCATGGGTCAAGAATGCCTGACGGGCGGTCAATGCGGGCAGCGTGTGGCGCGCTTGGCGTGCCGAGGGCTCCAGCAGCGGACGTTTGGGCGCTCGCCCGTCGGCCGAGGACAGCCCGCGCAGACGGCGCCATATCCACGGGAAGAAACTGTCTTGTGTCCAGCGCAGGTGTCCGTAAGCGCCGGCTGCGAATGACAGCTGCGTGGGGTTGGGGCTCGCTTCGGCCCAATCATGGTTGCTGTCAGGCAAACCGAGGGCTTCGGCGGCCGCCGCGGCGAACAGGATATGGCCTTTGCTGGATGCGTGTACGCGGTCGATACCCCAGGTGTCCAAATCGCGCATCGAGGCCGCGTTGTACAGGTCGACGATCCTGAACCCGTAGCGGTCGGCGGCCGCGCGGATTGCGCTGTTGATGCTGGCAAGCCGCGGAGACACAACCCGGCCCAGCGGCAGGAACTGCGCGACGTTCGGGAATGTCGTCGTTACCACCGTCGCCCCCGATTCGGCGAGCGCGGCGTAGACGTAGTCGAGGTCGGTAAGGGCACGGCCGAACGAGCGTCCCGGCTGGATGACGTCGTTCATCCCGGCCCACACGGTGATGAGATCCGGCTGCATCGCCAGTGCCTGCGGAACTTGCTCCCTGAGC
>DATIOT010000538.1:0-2552 GCA_035472875.1 Mycobacterium sp. | reverse complement strand
AGCAGACACGCCGCCAGCAACGCGGCGCGCAGCGGCCAGTCCCAACGCCGATCGGTCAAACCCACAGCCTCATGCCGTCACCCAAGCATCGAACGAACGAACCAGCGATGCTATGCGGCGGACCTCTCGCGCGCGTCAAGGCAAGGTGAAGGGCCTCTCACGAGCGTTGCGAGCGGTTGGCGGAAGATTGACGTGGCCACAGATCGGATTGAGACTCGGTTAGGCCACCGTCATGCGGCGGCCGCCGGTCCCGCTAGAGCGTTGCGGGACGCGATCGACAATTCGTTGTCGATGCGGCCGTCGCCTTGGTCGTGATGCCGAGGTCGTTGAGCAGGGTCTGCATTTGGCGGCGGAGGGTTTCGTAGTCTCGGTCGATCTTGGTCCAGTTCTTCGGCGGGCGACCTCGTCGTGGGATTCGGATTCCGGCGGTGAGGGGCGCGATGACTTTGTCGCGGAGGGTCAGCAGCGCAGTGATCGTTCGCGCGGCAACGTCGGGTACGTGGTAGCGGCGGGTGCGGCCGGGCTTGATGACGAGGTGTTTGCCGCGGAGCTTGCGCAGGTCATAGGCGCCTTGGCGGACGCTGTAGTCCTGGGGGGTGTGTCCGGTCATGGCGCGTGCTTTGGCGGTGAACTCGGCGACAGTGAATCCTGCGGGGGCGACCGCCAACGCGAGCGCTGCGGCGAGAGCGGCACGAACCCGGGGAAGGTTCATGTCGAGGCCGCCGGTCCGGGTTGCGCCGAGCTTGGAGGGTGCGGGCAGCTGGTCGAGGATCCCGTCGGGCAGGAAGCCGATCTCGACGCAGTCGAGGATGCTCATGAACCGGTCGACCATGCCGGTCAGCCGGGTGGTGATCTGCGGGAACTTGTCCAGTCTGCGGCCGCAGCCGAGCTGCTTGGTGTGATGAGCGATCGCCTCGAAGCGCAGGACGCGTTCGCCTTTGGTGTACGCCTTGAGCGTCAACAGTCCGAAGTGGACCTTGAAGATCGTCAGGTTCCACCGAGGTTTCTCGATCACGACTGCCTGTCGTTCCGATAGCTCTTGGCCGGGTTTGCGGTGCGGACGGCCTTTGCTGCCGAACAGCGTGCGCACCATCGGGATGTCGAGTCGCGATCGGGTGCGGTCGACGATCGTGTTGAACAGCCGGTCCATTCGGGCGCCGGAGGCGAACACGAGGTTGCGGCTGTACTCGACCTGGTAGACCGAGTACTCGTAGCGAAAGCCGCTCTGCTCTCGTTCGTCGCTGCTCAGCCCGTAGCACAGGCAGGCGGTGTAGATCCAGCGGTCGATGACGTGGCTCAGACGCCCCACGATCCCGGATTGGGACAAGGTGTCTGCGATCTGCGCCAGCCGCTCCGGGTCGCTGATCTGGGTGAAGCAGTTGCCCTCCTTCGTGTAGCCGATCCCCGCCGCGCGCGCAGCGGCGGCGACGTACTCGTGGCCGTTGAGGATCACCTGCGCGCCGAACGGCGGGTGGCCGCTGATCTTGATCGTGACGTGCCCCCACGTTCGGTCGATGATGTGAAACGAGTAGTGGTTGACGAACTGTCTGGTCTTCTCCAGGTGGTGGATCACGCCCTTCGCGGACCGGTCGACCTTCCACACCAGCGCCGGCGACCGGCTCACGAGGATCAGGAACACGCCCACCCCGACCTCCGGATGCTCGGCCAGATACTCCTCGGCGATCCGATGCTTGCGCTCCCCGGCCTTGCAATCGATCACCGGAATCCCGTGCGCCTCTGCCGAGGCACGCAGTCGGCGGGCGAACCGGCCCGCGAGCCGCATCAGATGCGCGTTGTCCAACCGCTCATCGCCGTCGGCGTGCCAGCGCCGCCACCACACCCGGAACCCACCGGGCGCGTGCCCCATCTGGTAGTACGCGTTCACGACGATCCGGTCCGGGCAGTCATAGCTGCCCGTAACCAGATCGCCGCACCGCTCGCTGAGCAGGTCGGTCATCCGCCGACTCTATGCTCACGGCGCGCTACGGGCTCAAGCTGGACGCCGGCCCGGCCGGGACGCAGGGCTCAACTGGGCGTGGCGGCCGGACTGCCCCGAAGGGGCCACCGGTTCCGGGCGAAGTCCCGGACACCGGGGTAGTTCGACTTGGTCGGGGGGACGTGCACAGTTGTGACGAGTTTTAGTTGGCGGGCGCGAGCCGGGCGTCGTTGACGTATCGGTTGACGGCGGATTCGAGGGCTTTGAGGGCGCGGCGGACGTCGGCGGGCGCTGGTGGCTTGTCGGCGTCGAGCAGCGGCCGGAGGAGCCGGTTCTGGAGTTTGGTGTAGAAGACGGCGACGCGGATGCCGTCGGGGGTGAGGTGGTAGGTGTTGCTGTGGGGGAGACGTTGGATCAGCCCGTGCAGGCGCAGCCGGCGGAGGTCGTAGCTCATCTGGCTCATGTTGTAGTCCTGGCCGAGGTGCCCGGCGACCAGCCCGCGAAGGCTCTTATTGGTGAAGCCGGTGACGGCGCTGAGGACCTGGCACAGGGCGCCGGCCAGGGCTATGGCGCGTTTGTCCCCGAAGCGCAAGGCTCCGGTTCTTTGGCCCTCTCG